>JAZULI010000036.1:0-7195 GCA_045603025.1 Bacilli bacterium | reverse complement strand
AGGGATGAATCCTTTTTTAACAAATAATAATTATATGCCACCTTCATCTAATCAAAATAATGAACAATTTAGTGGTAATCCTTTTTCTAATATTAGAATGAACACTAATAATATAAATAATGGTAATAGTAATCCATTTTTTATGCAAAATAGTGATGAAAATAGTAATATTGAAAATAATATAAATAATGATAATAGTAATAATGAAAATGCTTTTGATATTAATGATTATAAATTACCTGGATATGATGATGATAATGACAATACAACTCTTTCAACAGGGGAAGAACCAAATTTTAAAGATATAACTCCACCTGTAGAGAATATTCCTAATAATTATCAATATGTGGAAGATAATCCTAATTATGTTAGTGTTGATAAACCACAAGGTGTAGCTTCAGTTGATGATGTAATTGATGTTTTAAGGGATACTTTAGATAAAATTAAAAATGGTCGTATAAAAGTGGATACTGAAGAAATTGATTTTGATGATTCATATCAAATAACGATAAAAATTGATAAAAAAGGAGATTTTATGTAAATCGCCCTTTTTTTGTTTTCATTTGTCGTTTTTTTTGATAAAATAGATTTGTACAAGTAAGAAAAAGGTGATATTATGGGAAAAATAATTTCCTTAGTTAACCAAAAAGGCGGTGTAGGAAAGACTACAACAAGTATAAATCTATCCGCATCTTTGGCAGTATTAGGTAAAAATATTTTATTAATTGATTTAGATCCACAAGGAAATGCAACAACTGGTGTTGGTTTTAATAAAGGAGATATTGAAACAAGTGTATATGAAGTATTTAATGGGAGTTGTGAAATAGAAGATGCTATTTTAAAAACTAAATTTAAGAATTTGAGTATTTTACCAAGTTCATTGCAATTAGCAGGTATTGATATTGAATTATTAGAAAAAGGAAGAGAAGATCCTAATTTTCAAAAAGGTTATCAATTAAAAGGACAAATTGAAAAAATTAAAGATGTATATGATTATGTTATTATTGATTGTCCACCTAGTTTAGGTTTAATTACTACTAATGCTCTATCAGCTTCGGATTCGGTTATTATTCCTGTTCAATGTGAATTTTTTGCATTAGAGGGTATTACACAATTATTAAATGCTGTAATGTTAACACAAAAGAAGTTAAATCCTACTTTAAAGTTAGAAGGAGTTTTATTAACTATGTTTGACTCTAAAACTAACTTAGGTATTGAAGTTATTGAGGAAATTAGAAGTTATTTTAAGGAAAAAGTATATACAACAATTATTCCTAGATTAATTAGATTAGCGGAAGCTCCTAGTCATGGAAAACCAATAATAGCATATGATCCAAAAAGTAAAGGTTCAGCAGCCTATTTAAACTTAGCAAAGGAAGTGATTGAGCGAAATGGAAACGCCTAAAAGAAGAGCATTAGGGAAAGGTTTGGAAGAATTATTTAGTACAGAGGTTTTAGATTTTGATGCTTTAGAAGAAAAAATAGTTAAAGAAACTCCTAAAGAAGAAATTATAGAAATTAAATTAGAAGATTTACGAGCTAATCCATATCAACCTAGAAAGACTTTTGATGAAGAATCATTAAATGAATTAGCTAGTTCAATTAGTCAATATGGTGTATTTCAACCAATTATTGTTAAAAAAAGCATTAAAGGTTATGAGATTATTGCCGGTGAAAGACGTGTACGTGCTTCTAAAATAGCCGGAAAGGAAACAATTCCAGCAATAGTTCGTGAATTTGATGATTCCAAAATGATGGAGATTGCTCTTTTAGAAAATTTACAAAGAGAAAATTTAAATCCTATTGAAGAAGCTTTAGCATATTCAAAAATAATTGAAACAAAAGGATTAACTCAAACACAATTTTCTGAAATAATTGGTAAGAGTCATGCTTATGTTACGAATATTTTAGGATTATTAAAACTGCCTGAAAATATTCAAGATATGGTTACAAAAGGTGAAATTTCAATGACTCATGCTAGAATTTTAAGTAAGATGAGTAATCCTGAAAAAATTACCGAACTTGCAAATCGTATTAAAAATGAAGGTCTTACTGCAAGACAAATGGAAGATATTGCAAGAAGTGGTGAAATTGAAAAAAGAGTAAAACAAGAAAGAAAATTAAGTGGTGAAAAACAAGAATTTAAATACATTGAAGATGCTATGTGTGAAAAATTAGATACTAAAGTAAGAGTATATAAAAATAAATTAGAAATAAGATATGATAATATTGATGATTTAAATAGAATATTAGAGATATTAAATATAGGAAAATAATTATATACTATTTTCCTTTTATTTTGATAATATCTTCTTTATTGAAAGGAATATGATTATATGAAAGATAAAGAATATAATATTGGTTCGATGGTTGTTTTAAAAAAAGGACATCCATGTGGAGAAAACTTATGGGAAGTAATAAGATTAGGAGCTGATATTAAGATAAAGTGTGCTAAATGTGGAAGAATGGTTATGATTCCACGAATAGATTTTAATAAAAAAATTGTTAAGGTACTAAAGAAGGAAGGTTAATTATGTTTAGAAGGATAATTAAAAAAGTAAAAAAGATCCAATTTCATCCGATAACGACTTATGTATTTTTAATAATTGGTGTTATGTTATTAAGTTTTATATTAAGTTTATTTGATTTTCAATCGACTTATAATACAATTAATCATGCTGATTTAAGTGTTGAACAAGTTACCGTAGAAGTTCGTAATATTCTTAATTATGGTGGTTTAAAAGAAATTATTAGTAATGCGGCGGTTAATTTTATGAGTTTTGCTCCATTAAGTATATTTTTAATTGCTTCTATTGGCTTAGCAATATGTGAAACAAGTGGATTTTTAGATGTTTTATTTAAGAAAACATTTTCTAAGTTAAATAGTAAATTCTTAACATTTTTAATAATTTTTATTGCAACTATTTCAACATTAATTAATGAAATTGGTTATGTTATATTAATTCCAATTGCAGCAATAATATTTAAATTAAAAGGAAGAAATCCTTTAGCAGGTGTATGTGCTGCGTTTGCTGGGGTTGCTTTTGGAACAGGAACAACAATATTTGTAGGTTCTACGGAAGTTGCTTTAATTCCATATACAACAGCAGCCGCTAGAATTATTGATGAAACATATCATATTAGTTTATTATCAAATATCTTTATTATGATAGTAAGTTCGATTATTTTATCAATTATAGGAACAATTATTATGGAGAAAATTATTATTCCAAGAATTGGTAAATATAAAGATAAAAAGAATTTAGAGCAAGATTTAGATGTAGAAATAATTGATTTTAGTGATGATCCTAATGTTATTGAACAGACGATGCTAAGTAATGATTATAAAGAAAAAAGAGGTTTTAAATATGCCTTAATTGTAGGTATTATATTTATAATTTTCTTTATTTATTCAGTAATTCCAGGTCTTCCATTTTCAGGATTATTACTTGATATGAGTGAAGAAACGTATTTAAAACAAATTTTTGGATCTAATTCTTATTTCCAAGATGGTTTTACATTTATGATTGCCCTACTCTTCTTATTTACAGGTATTGCATATGGTATTGGTTCAAAGAAATTTAAATCGGATAAAGATATTGTTAATGAGGGAATTAAAGGATTAGAAAATATTGGTGGCATTGTTTTATTAATATTTATTGCTTCTCAATTTATTGCCATTTTTAAAATGACGAATATTGGTGCTGTTTTTTCATCAGTTATGGTTAATTTTTTAAATAGTATTCCATTTGGTGGTATTCCGTTTTTGATTGTTAGTTTCTTAATTATTGGTTTAACAAATATTTTTTCCACTGGAATTCAAACGAAATGGTTAATGTTTTCACCTGTAATTGTCCCAGTCTTAATGAAATCAAATATTTCACCACAGTTTGCACAATTTATGATGAGAGCAGCTGATTCAATTACTAATGGTATTACTCCTTTATATGCATATTTTATAATTTTCTTAGGTTATTTGAATTTTTATAATAAAAATAAGGAAAAACCAATCACTGTTATGAAAGCTATTAGGTTAATGATGCCTTATTTTATAATAATTTCAATAACTTGGTTGTTAATTTTATTAGGATGGTATATAATAGGACTACCAATTGGTCCGGGTGTATTCCCTACCATATAAGGAGGATTTATGGGTTTAAAGGCTGGCATTGTTGGTCTACCTAATGTTGGTAAATCAACACTATTTAATGCTATTACAAAACAAAATATTTTAGCTGCTAATTATCCATTTGCAACAATTGAGCCGAATGTTGGTGTTGTAATGGTACCAGATATGCGACTTGATTATTTAAATGATTTATATAAACCAGAAAGATTAATTAAAACTGGATTTGAATTTACGGATATTGCTGGTTTAGTTGAAGGTGCATCTCGTGGTGAAGGCTTGGGAAATAAATTTCTTTCCCATATTAGAGAAACTGATGCAATTTGTGAAGTTGTTCGTTGTTTTGATGATGACAATATTATTCATGTATCTGGTAATTGTGATCCAATAAGAGATATTGAGATTATTAATTTAGAATTATCTATTGCTGATTTAGAAATAATTAGTAATCGGCTAGATAAAATAAAGAAGAAAGCAGAGACAACAAAAGATAAAGACGCGATGATTGAAGTTGTAGCGTTATCTAAGGCAAAGGATGCTCTGGAAAAAAATGTTCCACTTCGAATGATTGATTTTACTGAAGAGGAAAAGATGGCGATAAAACCATTTTGTTTCTTAACGCAAAAACCAATTATTTATCTTGCAAATGTCTTTGAAGATAAGATTAATGAACCTAATGAATATGTTGATAAAATTGTTGATTATGTGAATAAGGAAGGAAGCAAAGTTATTAAGATATGTGCAAAATTAGAATGTGATTTAGCTACTCTTTCTGATTCTGAAAAACAAGAAATGCTTGAAATGATGGGTATTGAGACCAGTGGTCTTGATGAACTTATTAAAGCGACATATGAATTATTGGGGTTAAAAACTTATTTTACGGTTGGGAGTGATGAAGTAAGAGCGTGGACTTTTAAAAATGGTATGAATGCTAAGGAATGTGCGGGAATTATCCATTCTGATTTTGAAAAAGGATTTATTCGAGCAGAAGTTATTAGTTATGATGATTTGTACCAGTATGGAAGTGAATTAAAAGTAAAAGAAAATGGAAAATTTAGGTTAGAAGGAAAGGATTATTTAATGAAAGATGGCGATATTTGTCATTTTAGATTTAATAAGTAGGTATTAAAAATGTATAATGATGTTTTTGGAGAATTAGAAAATATGAATCTTGATGGAGTATTGGGAGGTTTAGCTATATTTATAGTAATTTTAGCACTTATAATCTTAGCTATTGCAATTATACTATATGTCTTCCAATCAATCGCTTTATCTCAATTAGCGAAGAAGAATAATATGGCTAATCCATGGATGGCATGGATTCCTGTTGCTAATATGTATCTTTTAGGTAAAATGGGATTTGAAATGTATGCACCTAAAGAAAAGAGAAACGAAGTATTTACGTGGGTTTTATTAGGTTGTTCGGCAGCTTCAATATTATTATCTGATACTTCAATAAGTGGTTTAATAACTCTTGCTTTAACTGTATTTAATACATGGGCATATTACTATATATTTAATAAAATTAATAATAAAAATTGTGTATTATATACTGTTTTAACAGCTATTTTTGGTCTTGGTGGTATTTTCTTATATTGTAATCGTAAAAACTTTGTAGCAGCTGATGATGTAGCTCCAGTTGCTAAAACTGTAGTTAACGAAGAAGTTAAAGAAGAAAAAACTGAAGAAAAAGCAAAATTTTGCCCAACTTGTGGAGAAAAAGTTAATAAAACTAGTAAGTTCTGTGGAAAATGTGGAACACAACTTTAATATAATAAAAAAGTATCGTGAGATACTTTTTTTATTTAATAATCATTTTCCCTTGATAACTTCCCCTACTCTTTAATTCTTTATCAATATCATTTAAAACACAAAATTTTTTAATTAACCAATTTGGTTCAATTAAATCATCTATTTTAGGATCACCTGTTATTCGATTAATAACAATGTTTTCATCTAAATGTTCTAATTGATTACATACAATATCGATATATTCTTCTTTTGTTAAAATATGGAATTTTTCTTCTTCATAAAGTTTAGCTAATTTCGTATTTTTTAAAATATGTAGCATATGAATTTTAACTCCTTGAATACCTAAATTATTAACAAATTTAGCAGTTTCTATCATATCTTCTTTAGTTTCATAAGGTAGACCATTAATAATATGAACAACTATATTGATATTTTTTTGTTTAAGTCTATTTATCATATCGGTAAATTCTTTTAAAGTATGTCCCCTATTAATTAATTTTGATGTTTTTTCATGTATTGTTTGAAGTCCTAATTCAATTACTAAATCGGTCTTTTTATTTAATTCTTCTAAATAATTTAGACATTCATCACTAATAGCATCACATCTAGTAGCGATATTAATACCAACAACATCGGGTAAATTTAAGGCTTCTTCGTATTTTTCTTTTAAAATTGATACTTCGGCATATGTATTTGTATTTGCTTGAAAATAAGCGATATATTTAGTATTTAGCCATTTTTTATCCATTATCTTTTTTATATCATAAAATTGTTCTGTAATACTTTTTTGTTTATCACCAGCGTATTCTCCACTACCTGAATTTGAACAAAAGATACACCCCCCTACTCCTTTTGTTCCATCACGATTTGGACAAGTAAAACCACCATTTAAACTTATTTTAGCAATTTTACAACCATATTTTTGCTTATAATAATAATCAAGTGTATGATAACGTTTGTTGTTATAACTATATTTAAAATCCATAAGTACCTCTTTTGGTATTATATAACATTTTACAAAAATTTACATTATAAAAATATTTTTTTTATTAACTCCCCTACTTTTTTTTAAGTATGATATAATATTATAGAGGCATTGTATATGAAATTAAAAAAGAAAAATTGTTTAATTGCAATAATAATACTATTATTACTATTATTTGAAATAGTAAATCCTTTTAAATTGTTATCAATTAATGCTTTAAAAGAACTTAATTATTCTAAATATAGTGCTAGTAAGTTAGTTGAATATGGTTTAAAAGATGAGGTTTTAGAATTAGAATATAGCCAATTCTTAGATAAAAATGCTACTTCTAG
>JAZULI010000035.1:0-2993 GCA_045603025.1 Bacilli bacterium | reverse complement strand
TCCATTTACTTCTATTTTCATAACACCACTTTTTATTATACAAAAAAAAGAATACTATTTCTAGTACCCTTTACTACCCTTTACAAACATTATCTTTATAAGAATATTCTATTTTTTCTTCCGTTTTAATATATCCCTCTTCTAATTTTTCAACCCAGTCAGAATAAACAATTTCATCATTACCAATTGTACGATAACGATATAATGTAACAGGTTTCTTAGTTAATTCTTGATATATATATGTTGTAACACTAGAACCACCAGTACAACTTGTAGTTTTTTTCTTATATGTTATATCATATATCGTTTTATATGATTTTTTATCATCATCATTTTTAGTATCATAATATGTATCATGAACGGCAATAACTAAATCATCTGCATTCAAACTTTGATATTTCGTAGCTGAAACTTCTTCCCTTACTTTTTTCCATGATGTAGAACATGTTTTATCACCATTTGTAGTCGACGCACTTATAACCTTAATTGTATCACTATTAACAATATAATCAGTTGTTATCTTATCTTCGCTCCATACATCCATTATTTCTTCTTTAGTTTCTACTTCAATACCATCTTCTTCTTTTATTTCTGTTTCACCCCATGCTGACCATTCACTGGTATTTTCAATTATTTTATAACCTTTATATAAAGTTCTAGTTTTTATAGATAAACGATCATCATCAATTTTAGTACTTGTCCAATCCGACCAATTATTACAATTAATGTTTAATTTTTCAATTTCTTCATTTTCTATTTCATTATTTTCATCTTTTTTACTATCTTCAATAACCAAACTACCATCCATATAAGTATTACCATTACATGATAAACACTCCATACTTTCGAGATCGTAATAATATGTAACTTCTTTTTGTTCACTATTACATGTTAATTTAATAACTAATTCATAGGCAATATTAGTTTTAGTTAAAGTAGCATATGACGAAGATGTGTCACCATTACATGTTTTATTCTGATAATCTTTAAGTTCCGAAATCAAATTTTTATTATTTAATTCTTTCAAACTTATAGTTATACTATCATTGATATTTTGTGGTAAATTATTTTCAACAAAGAAATATTTTTCACTAGCTAAATGAAAAGTATTTAAGTTATCATTAAACACTACACCATCATTTTTATTTCCTTTACTACCAATAAATTTAGAAATTATCCAAATTTCTAATAATACACATAAAAAAATAATTAAAATACGTAACAATAATGACCAAACTGAATTACCATTATTATTATCATCATAACTATAATTATTTTCATCATAATTTTCTTCGTAATTATTACTATACGCCATATTTTCCTCTGTATACATCAAATCTCCCCCTTTGATGTGTCATATTATAACACAAAAGTTATTAAATGTCAATTTTACACATAAATATTAATCATTTATTATTTCTTTATCTCAAAATGATTGCCACTATCAAGATATAAAATCCCTTTTTTATCTCCTAATTCAGGTAATAAATCATCATATTTATTAAGATAATCCATCCGTGATAAATTAATATATACATAATTTTTATCATTCATATATAACAAAAATCTTTCTTGATCTATATCACTAGGATCATATGAAATTTCTGAAATTTTCCGAAAAACTTCATCCTCTATTTTACTTATTTCATCAATAAATTTTTGTTTATATTCAAGATTTATCTCATTAACTAATGATGGTATTCCTAATAATTTACGATCTACATTAACACTTTCACCACTAGATAACATAATACTATTATCATATTCTTGATACCATAATGCTTTATATTCCTCTATTTTAATATTCAAAGAAAACAAACTCTTGTCTACATTAACACTTTCAATAAATAAACTAGTTTTTAATCTTTTTTCCATTTTTTTTGGATTAATTTGATAATATTTTAAATAATCTTTAAAATCAATTAATTCTAATATTTCTTGTTCTTTTAATATTTCATTTCCCATTATATAAATATTATTAATTTTCTTATTCAATAGTATATAAAATATCACTATTAAACTAAAAATTAAAATTAAGGAAATAAAAACATTCTTAAATTTAATTTTTACCCTTTTTACTTTTTTCATTTATTCATCCCAATTAATTAATCTTTGTTCTACTCTTAATTTAACATTATATTTACTTTTTGCTTTTTCTTTTACATAATCAATAATTTTTTTAATATCACTAGCTTTAGCATTACCTTTATTGATAATAAAATTAGCATGTTTTTCACTAATTTCGGCCTTACCAACGGTATAGCCTTTTAATCCCATTTTTTCGATCATTTCTCCAGCATACATGTCTTTTGGATTACGAAAAACACTACCTGCTGAAGGATAAGTAAGTGGTTGACTAAGTTTTCGTTTATTTCTTCTTTCTAAAACTAATTCCATTAACTCATCAACATTACCCTCTTTTAATTTAAGGGTCGCCCCAATACAAACACAATCGAGATTCTTTTGTAAATATGTTGTTCGATATGAGAAAGTCATCTCTTTATTAGTTAATGTTTTTATTTCACCACTTCCCGTAACAATTGTAACATCTTGCACAACTTTTGCCATTTCAGAACCATAAGCCCCCGCATTCATGAAAATAGCCCCACCAATTGTTGCAGGTATTCCATCGGCAAATTCTAATCCAGATAAGCCTTTTTTAACAGTATCACGGGATAATTTCATTAAACTAACACCAGCACCAACTTTAATTATGTTATTATCTAAATACTCAATATTGTTAAAGTAATCTAATTTAATAATAATTCCATCATATAAATTATCACTAAATAATACATTACTTCCATTACCTAAAGTAAAATATTTAACATTTTTTTCCTTTAAGAACTTAATTAATTCACAAAGTTCTTCTTTAGTTTTCGGATAAACAATTGCCCTTACTTTTCCACCAACTTTATAAGTTGTATAATTACTTATTTTTTCATTTCAACACTTTCGACAAAACATGTCAAAACTTATCAAATTTAGACAAT
>JAZULI010000034.1:0-1582 GCA_045603025.1 Bacilli bacterium | reverse complement strand
ATACAACAAATGATGTTATGATAGAACAAAAAGATGCTGCATACTTTGATGAGTATCTTAAAGCATTTTTGGGTTGCGATGGATTAAATGTTTCTAGAAACACTGAGAATTTTTCTAACAAAGATATAACTTGGTTTATTTCTAGATATTATAATTTGCTTTCAGATGGTAATGGTACATATAATGTGAATGTATCAGATGTAGATTTAGTAATTTTTAAATATTTTAATAAAAATAATGTTATACTTGATTCAAATCCACATAAAATAACAACAATTACAAAACAAGATAATGTGTATAAGTTTGAATGGGAAGCAGTTGGATGTGGTTATAATGGATATAAAGATGCTGTTGTAACTTACAATGGTGAAAATGTAACAGTTAAATATAATGAATATAGTAATATTGAAGAAAAATATACCGGTAAGACTTTAACATTCCATCTAAAATATAATAATGGAAATTATAATGTTATAAAAATTGAAGGATAAAATAGTAAAGTAAAAAGTGTTAGGAAACTAATGCTTTTTTTTTACAAAAAAACATTTAAGTATATAACCCAAATGTTTAATGTTTAAATTTATTTTTTCTCAAGTTTTAAAGTTTTTGATTTTTCATTTTCTTCTATATCTTGTTTCATTAATTCATATATAAATTTAATATCGTTTTCACTATAACCTGCATTTTCTAATGCTGTTACTAATAATAAATAATCATCAGAAAATTTTATTAAATCATTTTTTATTAATTCGTAAGATGCGATTAACTGTAATTTTCTTTTTAAATCTTCCATTTGTTTAGTTCTATTAATTTTTATTGTTTCGTCCAATATTCCTAAATCATTTCTAGGAAGTACTTTAGATTCTATATGTAATATTTTATCTTTTTGTTTTTGTTTTTCTAATTCGGCATCTAATAATTTATTTGCGCTATTGCTTATCTTTCCCATAATTTTATTGTGTTTGTGTAAATTTAATGTTGATACAAAACTTGCTGCAAATGTAGAACCGGCAAGTACCATTAAAGAAAATAAAATTGCAAGACTAACATTACTAAGAATAAATGTTGTAACTCCTGTAATAATTGTTATTGGAATTGCAATACTAACGAATTTTTTTAAAAATTTACCATCAAGATAAGCAAGTATGTTATCAAAATCAAAAAGTTCTTGTTCATCATTTTTCTTTTTCATATTTTCAATTTCTTCTATATTATTTTCAGTTTCAAGTATTTCTGTCATATTATCAAGGCGTTGAACCTTTTTTAAACCTGAATCGGTACTAACTATAAAAGACTCTCCTGCTTGAATATATTCCTTATTCATAATTTCCTTCCTTTCTGTTTGCCTATTATAACAACAAATTAATTATTTGTAAAGTTTTATCTAAAATGGTGCAATTTTATTGTATAATATTTATAGGTGGTAGTATGTTGAAAGATATAAAAGATAATACTATAATAATTTGTAATAATAGTTATAAAATGCAAATACTAAAAAGTATAAAAAAATTAATAAATATTAAATTTACGAGTATGGATGAATTTATAAAATCATACTATTTTGATTATGATGAAAAAACTA
>JAZULI010000033.1:0-3546 GCA_045603025.1 Bacilli bacterium | reverse complement strand
CTTCACTATCTAGACAACAGGGTACTACTATTCCATTTGAAAGTATACCAATATGACTTTTAGTTCCTAAACAATAACCAGTTTCATTATTATCAATTAATTTAGAATCATTAGGCCAAATAAATTCATTATCTTTATCTAAATAAATATTATCCTTTATTTTAATATTTTTATCTAATTTTATTTTTTCCACTATTTCAGTGGATAAATGATAATGATCAATAATTTTTTCCACAATTTTTGTGGATAATTTTTCTAATTCTAAATTATTTAAAACCCAAATTCGATAAACAATATTAATATTGTGACTTAATTCATCACAACAATTAAATACTTGTTCAAAATAATTAGGTAAATTGTTCTCCGAATGCAAAGAAACATTAATTTGTTTTACAGAATGTTTTTTTAAAACTTCTTTTTGTTTTTCTAATAATGTCCCATTGGTGGTTATTTTTACAATAATATTATATTTATCACATAATGTAAGTATTTCATCAAAATTTCTATGTAATAAAGGTTCACCTTTTAAATGAAGATAGATTGTTTTAGTATAATTAACTATCTTTTTTAAAACTTCTTCAAATTCCAAAACACTCATTTCTTTCTTTTTTCTATTATCTTTAGAACAAAAAGAACAATTTAAATTACAACAATTAGTTATTTCAACATATATTTTATTAAACTTCTTCACAATTATTCACCTTTTAATTCAAATAAAATATCACGAAGTTCCATGGCTTTTTCAAAATCAAGTTCAGATGCAGCTTTTCGCATTTCTTCTTCAATTTTAGCGATATTAGCAAGTTGTTCTTTTTTACTAACTTTAACTTTCTTTTTACTATCAGTACCTGTATCAATATTACTTATTAAATCGCGAATTTCTTTAATAACTGTCTTTGGAACAATTCCATTTTTTTCATTATATTCATTTTGAATATTACGACGTCTTTCAGTTTCTTTAATGGCATAATCCATACTCTCAGTGATTTTATCAGCATACATAATAACATGACCATTTTCATTTCTTGCACAACGACCAATCGTTTGAATAAGACTACGATTACTTCGTAAAAATCCTTCTTTATCAGCATCTAATATTGCAATTAAACTAACTTCCGGAATATCAATTCCTTCACGAAGAAGATTAATTCCTACTAAAACATCATATTTACCAAGACGTAAGTCTCTAATTATCCGAAGACGTTCTAAAGTTTTAACTTCTGCATGAAGATAGGCTACTTTAATATCAATTTGTTTTAAATAATTCGTTAATTCTTCCGCCATTCGAATTGTTAAAGTAGTTACTAAAGTACGTTCATTTTTCTCAATACGATTTCTAATTTCACCAATTAGATCATCAATTTGACCATTAGTTTTCCTTACTTCGATTGTAGGATCTAATAAACCAGTTGGTCTTATAATTTGTTCAATTACTTTATTATCAACTTTTTCTAATTCATAATCACCTGGGGTTGCTGATACATAAATAACTTGATTTAACTTGCTTTCAAATTCTGAAAACTTAAGAGGACGATTATCAAGAGCACTAGGAAGACGAAAACCAAAATCAACTAAGTTCATCTTACGCGCACGGTCTCCATTATACATTCCTCTAACCTGTGAAACTGTTACATGGCTTTCATCAATTACTAATAAGAAATCTTTTTTAAAAAAATCGATTAAAGTAGTTGGTGTCTCACCTTCTTCTCTAAGAGCAATATGTCGTGAATAATTTTCTACCCCACGACAAAAACCAGTTTCTCTTAACATTTCCAAATCATATTTTGTACGTTGTTCAATACGTTCTGCCTCTAATGGTTTATTATTATCGTTAAAATATTTAACACGTTCATTTAATTCCTCTTCAATACGTGAAATTGCTTTTTCTAACTTTTCATCACTAGTTACAAAGTGACTAGCTGGAAAAATACTAATTGTTTTTTTATTAGTAATAATACTACCTGTTAAAGTATCAATTTCACTAATACGATCAATTTCATCACCAAAAAATTCAATGCGTAATCCATGTGTATGTTCGTTAGTGGGAATTATTTCTAAAACATCACCTTTAACTCTAAATGTTCCTCTTTTAAAATCTAAATCATTCCTTTCATAAAGCATATCAACTAATTTTGCTAATACCTTATTTCTAGCAATGGTATCCCCGACATTTAATGTTAGCATTTTATTACGATATTCTTCTACTTCACCAATTCCATATATACATGAAACTGAAGCTACAACAATTACATCATCTCTTGATAATAATGCACTAGTTGCACTATGACGAAGTTCATCAATTTCATCATTAATGGAAGCATCTTTTTCAATATAAGTATCACTTGATGGAACATAAGCTTCTGGTTGATAATAATCATAATAACTAACAAAATACTCAACACGATTATTTGGAAATAACTCCTTAAATTCACTATAAAGTTGTCCCGCAAGTGTTTTATTATGTGCAAGAATCAAAGTTGGCTTATTTACTTCTTTAATAACATTAGCAATTGTAAATGTTTTTCCCGTTCCCGTTGCCCCTAATAAAACTTGATGTTTTTTTCCTTCATTAATACCATCTACTAATTCTTTTATAGCATTAGGCTGATCCCCATTTGGATTAAAACTAGATACTAAATTAAACATAAAACCAACTCCTTTCAACTGTGCTTATATTCTACCATTTTACATAAATAAAAACAAGGATTATCTCCCTGCTATATTAACAAATGATTTTTTTATAAACTTCTATTTGATATTTTCTCATAGTTTTTTTCAATTTCTTGTTGCATTGACGAAATACTATTATGACAATTAGAAATTAAATTTCTTTTACCTTCAAAAACTTCATGCTTAATGGCAGTTGCTATAATATTATTGCTCTTAGTAACACAATCAAAAGAAAATGGTACAAAATCACTAGGAAAAACATCTTTAATATTTATTCCTTTTAATAAAGCATTTTTTACTGGTTTAGAATTAAGAATCTTTTCTAATTCTTGACAATCATTAGAATATCTTTGATCAATATATAAAATACCAGAACCATCAGCATATAAGTCCGCTAGAGATTTTCTTACATCTATTTTACCATTACACTCATCTTTATAAGAATTTATTATTTTTGTAACAAGATAATTATTATTATTAACATTAATAACACCAATAAACTCTCCAGAAATTGGACCAATACCTTTCCCAGTTAATCCAATACCTTCAAATGAACCATTAGGATTTAATGAATTATCATATCCAAAATCAACTTTTTTTGCTATTTTTCTTTCCATAATTTCTCCTTAAGTATAAAAAATTATTCATAACCATTTTATAAATTTATTACAATAAAATTGTATTATAAATATGATATAATGTCAAATTCATATTCTTTATATTTATTAAAAAAATTTTTCAATAATATGAGTCGAATTATAAAATATCCTGTAATCATTTACATTTTTGCTTATTTTTAGAAATATTATCTACACATTTTTTTTCAAAATCTATTGCTTTTTCAAATGACAAAATTTCATATTCTTCATTATTTAT
>JAZULI010000032.1:0-7101 GCA_045603025.1 Bacilli bacterium | reverse complement strand
CATAACTGAGGAATTAGCTTCACCACTAACTAAAGTCGCATCATTAAATGAATTAGTATCACTAACATACCATTTATATGTATATGTTATATCGTCTGATGTGTCCGTTACCGTCGCTGTTAATTTTTCACCATATGTTGCCGTTCCAGTTATATTAACATTTCCACCACTTAACGTTGCAGGTTTTATTATCAATTTGGTACATTCACTACTAGCACTTTTTAAATTTTCATTTTCTTTGCTTATCGCTTTTACGCTATATGTTCCAGCATCTTTCGGTGCACTAGTCAATGGTGTTCCCGAACAAGTATCTCCATTATAATATTCATAAGTATATTCTAATACAACAATATCCCCATTAGGAATTTTACCTATTGCGGAAATTTCACTCTCATTACCATCATATACTTTTTCATAAGCAGTAACATCAATAATTGGAGTGCCTTTTTCAATATCTAACTTAGCACATTTACTTGAACCAAGATATCCATTAGTACTTTCGGCATTTCCTGAACTAATTGCCATTACACTATATGAACCTACATTAACAGGAGCCTCACCTAACGCTTCGCCACTACAACTAGCACCATTATAATATAAATATGTTATATCACTACCACTTGACGAAGTAGCACTATCAACCACAATTGGATCACCAGTATATGTAGTTGTAATATCATTTAAAACTATCTGATCAACCTGTAATGCACATTGATAAGTATAATTATTTTTTTCATAATATCTTAATCGTGATATTTTACAATTACTAGAAGGACCACCTGAACTACCACCAAAATTTTGACAAGTTTGAACTGTATTGTTATAAGCTTCTATACAACGTCTATTAGCTTCTACCTCACTTTGAATATCACTTCCAGATGTTCCACCAACAACCATGCCATTATTGCATACAATAGGTGTCATTGTAAAATTCCAATTTCCATTATATGGACCTATACATTCAGTATATGTATCACCATCTTTTGGATTTGTAGGAATATCACTTTCAGTACAACTAGTTGGCGTCGATGAAGAGGTTTTAACCCAACCACAAGATAATTTAATTTCTAGTGTTCCATTAACTTTTGTAATACTATAATTACTAGTAACATTATTACCTAAGTTATCCTTTATTGTTACACCCTCTAAAACATTATCACATTTCCCTATTTCAGTTATTGTTCCCGTTATTACAAAACTTGCTACATGTCCTTCAACAATACTACCACTAATTATTGTTGCCGATTTATTTGTTAATGGATTACCATCATATTGTTTGTTAGCATCATCCGCTTTATAAGTAACAGGTCGTGGTGATATCTTTACTTCAATAGTTCCACCTTTAGAATTATATTCATCATCACCTAATACATAATAATATATTACATATGTTTTAGCATCTAATCCCTTAGGAAATTCAGTACTTCCTGAAGAATAATTCGTACCATCCAAAAATTTTGTTGTACTATAATAAATTGTACCTTTTACATCTTTAACTTCAATTAAATCTTGATTTGTTCCATCATAAATTAATCCCTCTTTTCCCAAAACTCTTGTTGGATTATCTAATTTAACAACACCTTGAGAAAATTCTTTACCAGACACAACAATCTCAATAGTATTTCGTTCATTCTCTTCAGAATCTAATTCCGCATGAATAACTGGTATATCTACTTTAAAGATTTTATTTTGATCATCAAATTGATATTCAAAATCATTAAATTTCGATAAATTATTTTTACTATCCGGCAAAACATAATTATTATTACGATATTCAATATAACTATTACCACCAGCATCTTCTTTACTTTCCAATTTATACGTTTCCGATGAAGTAGTTATTTCAATACACTTATTTCCACAACTTCTCATACCCTTAATATTATTTCCGATAACATCTTGATAAACTATCTCTAAAACACCATTTTTATATGTTAACAAATTACTTACTATCTTTTCTTTTTCTAACCTATTTTGATAATTAATTACTACTGCAAACAATGAAGCTAATAATATTACTACAAATGTAAAAGATACAATCACTTCAACAATAGTAAAACCCTTCTTATTTATCATACTAATCACCTATAATAATAATATCAATTTTTAAGTATTTTTACAAGAAAAAACTTAATGAATTAGACACTCATTAAGTCATTTTCCTTTTCTTTAGTTTTATCATCAATTATTTTATTATATTTATTAACTAAATCTTGAACTTCATTTTCAAGTTGCTTAGCTGCATCTTCTGATAAATCTTCTTTTTTTATCATATCAAGACTATCACGTCTAGCATTTCTTATTGAAACTTTACAATCTTCGCTCATTCCCTTAATTTGTTTAACTAATTCTCTTCTTCTATCTTCAGTTAAAGCAGGTATTACGATTCTAATAGTTTCACCATCGTTATTAGGTGTATACCCTAAATTAGCTTCAAAGATACCTTTTTCAATTGCACTTAAACAACTACGATCAAATGGTTTAATTAATAATTGTCTTGCTTCTGGGACAGATATTGTTGCAAGTTGACGAAGAGGTGTCATACTACCATAATAATTAACCATTACCGAATCCAAACTACTAGGATTAGCTCTTCCTGCCCTTACAGTTGAAAACCTTTCTTCAAGACTCTTAATTGCCTTTTCCATCATACTTTCTGCTTCTAATAATATTTCTTCTTCCATAAACTCTCTCTTTCTAATTATATTCTATTAATTTTTATTTATTTTTTCAATATTAAATTAATTTTTTTCTAACAAAAGTCTTAATATCTTTATTTATGTATATATTTATTCGGCAACTAGACACCATTTTAACAAAACCTAAACCATTAATAACTAAATCCTCACCAAAACCAATATTATATTCTCTTAAATTAAGTTCTTTTAAATCATTTCTTTTACGATTTATTCTTTTTATCTTAATATCATTCGGTATATAAAAGGTAAAACTATTCATATCACCGTCTAAATAATCAATTCTAACAAAATCACCAATTAATAACGATTGATTTTTATAAAGTTGAAATGTTTTTGGTTTTATTTCTTTTTTAGGATTTAATTTCTTATACATCTTTTTATCAACAAAATTAATTATATTAGTATTATCAATAATTCCTGGAGTATCGATAATTGTTAAATTATCATTTATATGAATATCTATTTTATTTAATGTTGTTGATGGTAGTGGCGATACCATTAAATTACACTCACCATCTCCATAATTTTTAATTAACCGACTAATCATACTACTTTTTCCTGCATTGGTAAAACCAACAACATAAACATTTTTACTTTTACGATATTTTTTTATTTTATTATATAAATTATCCATATTATAGTTTTTTTCACTACTAATAATAATGGTATCTAAAAACCCTAATTCTAATTTCTTAATATATTCGATAATTTTCTCATCTTTTACACTTAAAGGAAGCAAATCTCTTTTATTAAGTACTAAAATAACATCATTTTTAATGTAATTTCTAATATATAATAAATCTTCATTTAAATTTAATAAATCAACTACATATAGTACTAAATCCTTCGTTTTATTCACAAAAGACAAAATACTATCATAATGGACTAATGAATTAGCAATACTTTCATACTCACCATAATTTTTAAGGCGAAAACAACGCATACATAAATCATTTTCAATATTTGCTGTAAAACCGATATTTAAAATATTTTCATCTTGTAATAAAACACCACAACCTAAACATGTTTTACTTTTTCTCATAATATTCACCTCTTTTTAAACCTATTTTTTTAATTAAATGTTTTTCTATAAAACGATTAAAACCTGTTATTTTCAAATCTTTTTTACCAAGAGGATCAACTAAGATACTGAATATACCAAACCGATTACCGGAAATAATATCCGTAACTATTTGGTCCCCAATTATGCACACTTCATTCATGTTTTTAGTATAATTTTTCTTTAAAAAACGATATATTCTACCACTAGGTTTTAAAGCATAAGATATTGTTTTAACATTCAAATTGGAAGAAAAAATAGACACCCTTTTATGATTATTATTAGAAGCGATAATAATTGTAAATTCTTTTGATAATTTATTAATAAAATCACTAGTTTTTTTATCACAAACAATATCATTAACTAATCCTAATGTATTATCTAAATCAAAAATTAAATATTTAATATCCATTTTTTTTAAATTATCATAATTTATACTAAATATATCTCTTACATACATTTTGGGTTCATATACACGCATATTTCCTCCTAAAAACACTATATCATCGTAATTATATCATTTTCATTAATAATATACAAACTTATAAAAATAAAAAAACAGAATAATTGACACTATTCTGTTATTTTTTATTACTCTGTTCTTAAGGCTTCCACTGGATCTTTTTTAGAAGCATAACGTGATGGAATAAGACCAGAAATTAAAGTTAATAAAGTACTTATTAGTATTAAAACTAAAGCTCCACTAAGTGGTAATTTAGCTAAATTAGAAATACCAGTTACCGATTTAATTACAATATTGGCAATAACATTTATACCTAGAGTTGCTAATATACCAATTCCACCAGCTACTAAACCAACAATCATTGTTTCGGCATTAAATACTCGTGAAATATCTTTTTTACTAGCCCCAATTGCCCTTAAAATACCAATTTCCTTAGTTCGTTCTAACACACTAATATAAGTAATAATACCAATCATAATACTCGAAACCACAAGTGAAATAGTTACAAACGCTATTAAAACATAACTAATTGTATTAACAATACTAGAAACACCATCCATCATAGCACCGACCACATCATTAAAATTAATAATATTTTCTTCCTTACCGGAATTTTCCATTTTAGAATTATAATTATTTATATATTCAATAACCTTTTCCTTATCTGAAAAATTATTAGCATATAAATTAATTGAGCTTGGATTATCTTTTGAAACAATACCTAAAGTCATTAAATTTATGCCATATGATTCAGTATTTTGAAATTCCTTACCGGTAAAGACATTAATTGAAGGATTATTAAGTTGGGCTTTAGCAATCTCTGTTTCATTAATTTTTGCACTTAAATAATCAATTAAACTTCCTAAATAACCAATTGAGCCCATCATTGAAGTTGATGTCGCTTCTTCATTAGGTCGTATAATACCAACAATTTTAAGTTCTAAGCCATTATTAATTATGTTACTCATATAATTATAATCATTAGACATATTAACCCAAGAAGAACCTTGTTTTTGATAATAATCAGTATTTAAAATAACTTTATATGTTGTATTTAATAAATCATCAAACTCAAAAGAAGACATTTGTGCTTCAACCGTTTCACCTTTCATTAATTTATTCATAATTTCCATAAGTTCACTTTGATTTTTTAAACCAAGAGAATATAACGCAAAATCACTAATTTCATTATTTTCATCAACAATCAAAACAATCTCATCTTTATTTTTAGGCCATACACCATCAACTAAATCATATTGATTTTTAAGAAGTTCTTCGTTATCAAGCATTTCTTCCCATACTTTAACAGAACTCATCATACCATTCATTTCTGAGTTTCCCATCATCATAACATCTAAAACTTTTGATGGATTAATCTGCGTTAAAGATTTATCATTTTTAAATACTTGTAATTCTAAATCATAACCATATTGAATTGCCGAAACATAATCTTCAATTTCATTGTTTTCTTCAATATATTTTTTAAAATCTTTTAAATTATTTGTTTGAACTTTTGAAGACATTGTCTCAATCATTTCAAGCATTATATCATTTGAATAAACTTTATCTTTATCATGCTCATCTTCATCATTTCCACTCATTAACGCTGTAATTAAACTGTTAGTATCAATGGTTGTTTGCATTATTGAAATTGGATATGTTGATAAAGCATCTTTTTGAACTCTTTCAATATATAAATCAACACCACTCGATAACGAAAGAATTAAGGCAATTCCAATGATTCCAATACTACCAGCAAAACTTGTTAAAATAGTTCGTCCTTTTTTAGTTAATAAATTATTTAAACTAAGTGAAAAAGCCGTCATAAAACTCATTGAAGTCTTTTTACTTTTTTTAGTATCATTTTCTTCTTTCATACTACCATCATATGGATTAGAATCATCTAGCATTTTACCATCTAAAAGTTTAATAATTCTCGTTGAATATGAATTAGCAAGTTCAGCATTATGCGTAACCATAATAATTAATTTATCTTTTGAAATTTCTTTTAATAATTCCATTATTTGTACACTAGTTTCAGAATCAAGTGCACCAGTTGGTTCATCCGCTAAAATAATATCCGGATCATTTACCAAAGCCCTAGCAATCGCTACTCTTTGCATTTGGCCACCACTCATTTGATTAGGCCTTTTATTTATTTGATCACCAAGACCAACTTTTTTTAAAACTGCTACCGCTCTTTTTCTTCTTTCTCTTTTAGAAACTCCAGATAAAGTTAAAGCTAGTTCTACATTTTTTAAAACCGTTTGATGACTTATTAAATTATAACTTTGAAAAACAAAACCAACCCGATGATTTCTATAAGTATCCCAATCACGATCTTTAAATTTTTTCGTTGTTTTACCATTAATAATTAAATCACCATCAGTATAATCATCAAGTCCACCAATAATATTTAGTAGTGTTGTTTTTCCACAACCAGATGGTCCTAAGATAGAAACAAATTCACTTTCACGAAATAAAATATTTATCCCTTTCAAAGCTGATACTTTAGTATCACTTATTACATAATCCTTTTTAATATTTTTTAATTGTAACATGTATGCACCTCTTTCTGATAAATACAATTATAAAACCTTTTTTTGTAAATACAATGAAATATCTGTGAAATATTTATAAAATAATCTTTAACATCTATTTTTCACTTCATCTATAAAGTTTTCTTGATCCATTGGTGATATAAAAATATCAAATAATTTAGTCTTTAACTTATTTGTTTTAATTCCAACTTTATTTAAAACTTCTATAGCTCTTTTTCTTCTTTCTATTTTTGATACTCCAGATAAGGTTAAAGCAAGTTCAACATTTTTTAAAACTGTTTGATGAGAAATTAAATTATAACTTTGAAATACAAAACC
>JAZULI010000031.1:0-2592 GCA_045603025.1 Bacilli bacterium | reverse complement strand
TAATAAAATTATTGAAATTTTATCAATAACTGAATACCATAAAAGACTTAATAATAAAATAACGCAAATATCACATAGTGATAAAGTTTTAGAAAAAATATTATAATAAAACTCAAACAATTAAACGTTTGAGTTTTTAATTTAATTTTTCTTATAATGAAAAACCTCATTCAAAATTATTCCTAATACTAAACCAATACTTGCTACACAAAAATACCACCATGCATGAATTAAAGCCGATTCATTATAATAAATAAAAATAGATGGTATAAATAAAATGGATATAATTATAGGATACAAATATTTTATTTTATATTTAGAAATACACCCAATAATTATTGCTAAAATAAAAGTTGTTAATAAAATTATAAATACCATTCCCATAATATCAGTTGGTCCACAAAATAATGGAAAAATATAAAACATAAATAATTGGATTATTAATAATATAATTTCACTCTGATAATTTTTCATAACATTACCTCTTTCATTTATAAAAATTATAACAATTTTTATAAAAAACTAAAAATCATCATTCATTAAAAAATCAAAAATATTAATTTGTTTAACTTTATTATTAGAGTAATCTTTTTTTGTTAGAGTTATAATATATTTTTCTTCATCTTCTATATCATCATATGCATTAAATTCTCTATTTCTAGTATTTTCGTCAGTTAAATCTAAACAAACCTGAATATATTTAAATTTATTGTTTTTTGATGCAATAAAATCAATTTCACCTTTTTTAGTTTTTCCAACGAAAACTTTGTAATCTTTTCCAATAAGCTCATTATAAACTATATTTTCTAATGCAACTGAATAATTAATATTCTCATTGTTAGTTTTAATTTGCTTAATTCCTAAATCGTTTGCATAATATTTATTTAAAGTTTTTAAGATATTCTTACCATGGACATCATACCGATAAACTTTATTCATAATAAATGTTGTAGCAAAAGCTTCTAAATAATTGTATAAAGTATCATTAGCAATTTCATGATATTCCATTTTTAAATATTCTATAACATTATCCCTAGAGAATTCTCTGGATTCAGTATCTAAAATATATTGTAAAACTTTATTAAAGGAAGCAACATCTTTAATTCCAAGACGCTCTACAATATCTTTTAAAATTATTGAATCATATACACTAGATAAATAACTTATTTTATCAGGATCGTTTTCAAATAAAAATCTTTGAGGAAGACCACCCCATTTAAAAATATCAAATAACAATTTTTCATAATCCTTTTCTTTTGTTTGTGTCAATTCAACAATTTCCTTAAATGATAGTGGATTAATTCTAAAACTAACGTATCTACCAGATAAATCAGTTGATAGTTCAAGTAATGTCATTCTACTATTTGAACCCGTAATAAAAATACTATAATCATTTGTAATTCTTAAAGAATTAATACCTTTTTCAAATTCTTCTACTTTTTGAATCTCATCTAAGAAAACATAATATTTATTATTATTAGTTTTTAAAGATTCAATATAATTATATAAATCTTTAGCATTTTTAATAAAATCATATTTTAAGGATTCAAAATTGATATAAATTACATTATTTTCATCAACTCCAGATTTGATAATTTCATCCATTATTTGATTTAAAATAACAGATTTACCACTTCTTCTCATTCCATATATGATTTTTATTAATGATTCTGTATGATAAAAACTTCTAATTTTTGATAAATATTTTTCTCTAATTAACATATTAAATCACCTCATTTACATTATACTATTATATTTGATTTTTGTAAAGTTATTCCAGTACACTGGAATAACTTTCATATATATAAGAAGATAACTTACAAAAATGCACAATATTTCGAGAATACTGTGCATTTTTAATTTTTTCTGGCAATTTTTGCCCAACCATTGTGCATTTTTATATATTTAAAGTCGATTATCGACTAGCTTTCTTATGGCGCTTTTGAAGAGACTTGAACTCTCGACCTTTTCCTTCGGAGGGAAACACTCTATCCAACTGAGCTACAAAAGCATATTAATAGAAAAATTAATCTTCTATTGTTATTATATTAATATATCCATCTTTATCATAGTCAAAATTTAATTCATAGGTTTTATCTTCTAAATTCTTTTTTAATGAAACAATTAAAGAAGGATTATCAGTTTTAATATCTTGATATTCGATCGTAATAAGATGCTTAGTATTTTTCTTATTATTAGTTACGACATCATCTAAAATATTTGTTAAGAAAAACTTTGATGTTATTTTAGGATACATTTCATATTTTGAATTAAAACTATTAACATCAAAATCATTAAAACTATTATTTGTTGAATTAATAATTTTAAAAGTAAATATACTAACAACCAATATAATAATTATTGTAATACCAAAAATTAAAAGAGCAATAACTTTATGATTTTTATCAACTACATCATTTAATTTAGAACTATTGTTTAATAAATCATTAATTTTATTTTCTTTAGGCATATCATAAACTGAACCACAATATTCACATTTTATAAAGTCCTTATTTTTATCTATTTTTAAACTTGCCCCACATGAATTACATTTAAATTTCTTTATTATTCTCACTTCTTTCTATCTTATTA
>JAZULI010000030.1:0-1812 GCA_045603025.1 Bacilli bacterium | reverse complement strand
TTTAGTTCTTTTATTTAATTTATCTAAATAATTCATTTATTCCACCTCAATTTACTATAAATATTATATCACATTTTATTCTCATAACACATAATAAGACGCTAACTATCCAAAATCGTAGTGCTAAAACGACTAGCATACCAGTTTAATAAGTATTTTCAACACTTTGTATTTTATTTGTAGCCAACCTGTAGCCTACTTGTAGCCTACGACTCAAAAATGATGATTTTTTCTGTTTTTGAACAAGCAAAAACCCTTGTAAAACAAGGGTTTCGAAACATTGAAATAAGTAATTCTTAACGTTTTGTAAATTAGCATCCCTTTATTTATGCGGATTTACGAGGACTTTGTAGCCTACTTGTAGTCTACCCAAACTGACTCTAAGGTATCTTAAATTACAATTTATCCCTTGGTTAGTTTTTTGCACCAAGTCCATTTTCCACATTTATTACATTTCAACAATCTTCTAGTTGGTGTTTGCATCAACAAGGCAATCTCTTTATAGTTAGGAACAAACATGTGTTGACAGTTCTTACATTCATAATAACCTGTCTCTACCTTAAATTTAAGAGCAATAATGCAAGGAATTATAAATAGTATAACAGACACTATTATCAAAAAGTCTTGAAATCCACATTCTGGAATAAGAAGTGATATTAAAGTAATCAGACAAATAAGGGCTACCAGACTAATTGCGACAATCACATATGCGGAATGCAGTAGCCGTTTATGATATCTTTCCTCATTTGTTGCCATCTGAAAAATCAGTTCATTTAATTGCTCATCCTTTTGTTCTATATCAATCATCTCCCCACATAATAATTCATTTACATTTATTCCAAGAATATGACAAAGTTCAAGCATAATATTTGAATCAGGCATTGCTTTGCCTGTCTCCCATTTTGATATAGCTCTATCGGTTACATTCAACATTTCTGCCAACTGTGCTTGTGTAAGATTTTTCTTTTTTCTGCACTCAGCAATAAACTTTCCTATTTTTATTTGGTCCATAGAATACCCTCCCTTTCTTTAATTGTATTACGTTTTAAAAAAAATAACACGAACTTATGGTTGAATGAGGAGAAACCAACCATTAGTAGAGTGAAAATTGAATGTCAAACTACTATTTATTTAAATTAATAATTGAATAAACCATTAATGCTACACCTAGACCAAACAATGCACATCCATACCATTCAGTTAATTGATTAGCAAAGAAACCAATTATACATCCACCTACAGCACATAATAACGCATATAATAATTTCCTCTTTTTCATATACTCAACTCCTTAACAAATTGCTATTTATCTACTAAATATAGTATACCACAAATTCACCAAAAATTAGAACGCTATCACGACTAGCGTACCATTTTAACAAGTGTTTTCAATGCCTCGTATTTTATTTGTAGCCTACCTGTAGCCTACCTAAACTGACTCTAAGGTATCTTAAATTATTGTATATTATAGTTTATCTAAAAAATAAATTGTAATTTGTTAATCTACTATTTTTGTTTTATATGCAACATTGAACAAAATAACATTAGTAAAAAACTTGATATTAATATTCCACCAATTATATCAGTAAACCAATGAACTCCTGAAATTAATCTTCCTATAATTGTAATAATTATTATTATTGAAGATATAATATTTAATATTTTAGTAAAGTTATTTTTAAATAATTTATTATTTATAATTATTGAACTGCCACATAGACATATAGTCATTAAAGTATGGCTCGATGGAAATGATGCTTCTAAAAATCCATTCATAAGAATCGGTCTATAATTAATAATATATTTTTCAAA
>JAZULI010000029.1:0-3607 GCA_045603025.1 Bacilli bacterium | reverse complement strand
CATCAATTTTAGTAGCATCACGTCCACCACCTTGGGCAAATTTTTCACTACCGCCACCATTACCATCAATTACCTTGCATGCTTCTTTAATCATTAATCCTGCGTGTAAATCACAATTACTACGTGCTAGTAAATTAACATTATTATCATTAATATTAGCAATCATAATAAAGATATTTTCATATTCATTAACTAAATTATCTAAAATTTGTTTAATGGCATTAATATCCATTTTAGAAACTTTCTTTAATAGTAAATTACTATTTTTTACCATTACAATATCTTTTCTAAATTCTTCAATATTGGAAAGAGCTTTTTCTTCTTTTAATTTATTATATTTTTTTTCAAGATCTTTAATTTCATCTTGTAAATAACTTAAACGATTACGTAAAGCGATAATATCTTTATATGAAGTTAATGGTTCATTTTCTAACATTAAATTTAATTCTAAATCAATACCATTGCTTTTAGCTTCTTGTAAAATATTTTTACCTTTAATAAGCATTTTAACAATCTCATCATTATATGGTTTAGCGACTTCTAATAGTGCTTCTTCGATGCGATCTTTGGTAGCTGCTTCAATACGATAAGTATTACTTCCTTTATTTAAAACAGATAAGATGGTAAAGTTTTTAATATCTTTGGTGTTTTTAATATGTGTACCACCACATAATTCTTTAGATGGTCCAATTGACACTAAACGAACTTCATCTTGATATTTTTCATTAAATAAAGCCATAACTTCATTTTTATCAATTTCATCAATCTTTTTTAGTTCAGTTTTTTGTTCTAATTTATCATTAATTAGTTTATTAACTAAATCCTCAACTTCTATTAATTTTTCATCATAAAGTTTTCCAATATAATTAAAATCAAATCTTAAAGTTAATTCATCAACTCTACTTCCTGCCTGATGAATATCTTTCGAGAATACTTGTTGTAAAGCATATTGTAATAAATGAACTGATGAGTGATTTGCTTCAATATCACTTCGTCGTTTATCATCAATGATTAAATCAACAGATAAACCTTTTTCTACAGTTCCTGATAATACTTTAACTTTATGAATATGTTGATTATTAGGAGCTTTAAAAACATCTAAAACTCGTGCTTTAAATTCATTACAAATAATCATTCCAGTATCATGAACTTGACCACCACTAGTAGCATAAAAACATGTTTTATCAAAAATAATGTATCCTTCCTTATCAAAATTATCAACTAATTTGTCATCAACAATTAAATCAATAATTTTCGATTTACATTTATATGTATTATATAAAAATTCTGATTTTTCTTGATATTTTAATAATAATTCATTTTGACTACCCATAGCATTTTCGTGCTTTTGATTTGATTTGGATAATTTCTTTTGTTCCTCCATATATTTTAAGAATTCATCTTTACTAGTAGTATATCCTTTTTCTTCTAAATATTCTAAAGTTAATTCAAAAGGAAAACCATAAGTATCATATAATTTAAAAGCATCATAGCCACTTATTGTATTATCAAGAGATTCATCCATTAACTCATATAATCTTTTTTCACCTTGTAATAATGTTTTATTAAATAATTCTTCTTCTTGTAAAACTAATGTTTTTACAACGGTTTGTTTTTCTAATAAATAAGGATATGCTTCTTTCATTGTATCAATAACACTATCAACTAATTTATACATAAATGGTTCATTAAGAATTAATTTACGGCCAAAACGAACACTACGGCGTAATAATCTTCTTAAAATATAACCACGGCCTACGTTTTCGAATATTGCACCATCTGCTAGCGCAAAAGTTAAGGCTCTAATATGATCAGCGATAACTTTAAATGGCATACTGCCATCATACATAACATCACTTATTTCTTCAATTTGTTTAATTATTGGCATAAATAAGTCTGTATCGAAATTACTATCAACATCTTGGAAAATACAAGCCCAACGTTCAAGACCTGCACCTGTATCAATGTTTTTACTAGGTAATTCTTTATATTCACTACGTTTTTTACCTTCTTCAGAATTATATTGACTAAATACATTATTCCAAATTTCTACGAAGCGTTCATTATCTTCACCTTTTTTAAATTTCTCTAGGGCATCCCCTTCTGGATCATATTTACTTCCACGATCAAAGAATATTTCTGAGTCTGGTCCACAAGGTCCTGGTCCAATTTCCCAAAAATTATCTTCTAGAGGAATAATATGTTCTTCACTCATTCCAAGAGATAACCATTTCTTTTTAGCTTCAAGATCATCTGTAAAAATAGTAACATAAAGTTTTTCAAGAGGGATATTAAACCATTTGTTTCCAGTTAATAATTCAAAAGCCATTTCAATCGCTTCATCTTTAAAATAATCACCAATAGAAAAATTACCCATCATTTCAAAAAAAGTGTGATGACGCCTAGTTACTCCAACATTTTCAATATCATTAGTTCTAATACATTTTTGTAAATTTGTTAAACGTTTACAATCAGGAACAACTGTTCCATCAAAATATTTCTTTAAAGGGGCAACACCAGCATTTATCCATAATAAAGTATCATCATCATGAGGAATTAATGAAGCTGATGGTACTATTTTATGTCCTTTACAACTAAAATACTTAAGCCACATATCCCTTATTTCATTACTTGTCATTTTTTTCATTTTATCACCTACATTTTTTCAATAATATTTTCTAAATTTTTAATATAATCCTCAACATTAGAATTATTTAATATATAATAATCGCTAATTGATATTGGACCACCTTTAGCAAGATTTTCAATTTCCGCTACATCACGGCTATACGCTTCTTCATTAGTTAATGGACGGAATTCTCTAGTAGTTAATCTTTCATATCGTAAACTCCGATCAGCAGTAATCGCTAATAATTTTAAATTATCACCAAATTCATCTTTTAATACTTTATATTCATCCCATGAATAAAGACCATCTAAAACGGTATCAGTAGTTTTTAGACTTTCTCTAATTTTAGGTAATAATAAAATTGCATAAGCCGCCATACCATATTCTTCGCGTAATTTTTCTCGCATCATTTTTTCATTAGATGGATTAACTTCTAAATTATTTTCTTTTAATTTATCCATCGTTACTCCACCAAAATAAATTTTATTCCATCCTTTATTTTCTAAATAATCACTGGCAATACTTTTGCCGCTTCCACACATTCCAACAATTGCTAATAATTTTTTCATAAACACTCCTTCATATAACAAAAGACCTTCCTAGGAGTGCAAATGCACGGTACCATCCTAAGATAAGGTCTTAATTTTCATAACGGTCATCCCGAAATCCTAAAAAAGTAGCTTTCATATAAATATTATATCAATTTTCACCAACCATTGATTCTCTATAAAAATATTTATATTACTCATCTTTTTTAATAGATTTAACAAATAAATTATAACACAAAAAAAAATCTAATTAAAGATTTTTTTAAGAATTATTAATAATTTTTTCATATTCTTTAATACCACCAACTATATTATAAGTATTAAATCCTTCTTTATTTAAAATATCACTAACTAATTTACTTTTATGTCCATGTTCACATACTAAGTAATATATTTTATTTTTATCTAAATAATCACTAGGATTTAAAAT
>JAZULI010000028.1:0-2373 GCA_045603025.1 Bacilli bacterium | reverse complement strand
ATTATCTTTAATTTTGCTACTTTTAAGATTGTTATATTTTTCTATATAGTCTAATAGTTTGCTTTCATTAAATTCTTCGTTTAAAAAGAAACCATTATAAATAATATTATTAGAGTATAAAAAATCATTAACTATAAATCTATCATATTTTTCAAACAAATATTCTGTAACACAACCTGTTCCTGCAAATACATCAAAAAATGAACGACAATTTGGACAGTTTTCTCTAATTAATTCTGATATCCAATCCATTAATTTATATTTACTCCCTGTATATCTTCTATTTTGTATATCAAACATTATTACACCTCTTTATATGACACTATGACATTAAGTTAGGATATACCCCATACCTATTTCTAGTGTCATTCTGTCATTTATTAATCAACTATATCACTTACTGATACATTGTAATATTCAGCTAATTTCTTAACTACTTCATTACTTAGTTTTCTACTACCTTTTTCATATTTGTTATAAGTAGATAAATCTATTTCTAAGTATTTTGCTAATTCTTTTTGAGATTTATTATTCTCTAATCTCAAATTCTTAATTCTAAGCCTAATTCTAGCTTGATTCTTTTCTTCTTCTTTATCAAAATATTTATACATTTCTTTATAAGTAACTTTAACATATTTCGGCGTATTGTCTGCTACTTTTAAAGCAAAATTAGATAATTCTAATGATTCTTTATCAGATAATTCAGGCATATTTTCAAAAAAGTAATTTGTTGATACCTTATAAAATTTAGCCAAATCTTTTAACACACTAATAGGTACCATTCTATCACCTAATTCATAGTGTTTATATGTAGATGTATTTACTCCTACTACTGAACATATTTCTCTTTGGGTTAGATTAAATTGCTTTCTTAACTTACTCATATTTGTTCCTATAGTAACATCCATTGGTTTTCTCTTTTCCATAGAATTACCTCCTATTTTCCTTCATAAATCTATTATAACACAAAATTTCCATTTTGGAACATTTGATACAAAATTTGTCGAAAAAATACAAATTTCAAAAATTTTAAATTTTTCTAAATCATAACTTGACATTATGGAACTAGCGTGTTATTATTTTTATAGTAATTTCCATATCGGAACTTTTATTTCAATATAAGGTGTGCCATTTTGGAACTTACAATTTGTTCTTTGAAAACTAAATAGAGTCAGATATTGTAAGCGCCCTATTCTGCTGGCTCGTTAAATAAATACAAGTGGTGCCTAGCGATTACCCTATTGGTACGGGAGTTATGGAATTACTAAAATTTCAGGTATATGGGATACTCTACCCTCTTGACCTACAAGTAAAGAGAAAATATAGAAAGAAGGTTGATATAATGAATAAGAAAGAAAATTACATTAAATATTTCACTGATAATGTTGATGAAATTGAATTACCGGCATATGTATGCCAAGCTATGTTTAATTTAATGAAGTTAACAAATATGAGTGAAGAAGAAATTTATAAAAAATATGAATTCACTAATAATTGTGATAGTGAAAAAACTGATAGAAAGGCTTTATATAAAATGCTAGTTGATATAGAAAAAATAGATCCTAGCATTCCATATAATAACTACTATTTGAACTATTTCGAATAAGGAGGTTGATATATGTCCGCAAACGAAACTTTAGAATTACTATCAAAACAATGGTGCTCTCTACAAGATTTAATGAAGTTAACTAATCTTGGAAGAAATTCAGCACTAAAAATTAGAAAAGAAATTATTACAGATTTAGAAGATAAAGGTTATAAATTACCTTGTGGATTAATACCTATGTGTGAAGTTGTTAATAAGTTAAACATTAATATTAATTATTTACAAAATATGGTAAGGATGGAAGTTAAATGATACCTATAGAACAATTAAATATAGACATAAAAAAAGACAACATTATTGAAGGAATAATGAAGTCTAATGGATTATATTGTTTAGTTGCAGAGCCTAAGGTTGGCAAATCATTTTTAGCACTACAGATTGCCAATTCTCTAACTAACAATAAAGAGTTCTTAGGATTTAAAGTAAATCCCACTCCTGTTTTATATATTAGCACAGAACTCTCAAGTTTACAACTTAAGGAAAGATTAAATATAACGAGTTATGAGTTTTCTCCTAACTCGTTCTTCTTCCTTGAGAAAGATTCTAATCATAGATTATGTTTAACTGACGACTTACAATTAGAATTAAAAGAATTCTCTGAAATCTATAATGGTAAATTTGTAATAGTTGATATTATGTGTGGTATTGATTATGGTTATGAATTAGATATAAATAATTATAGTGATGTTATGAAAAAGATGTTTGACAAATATAGAGAACTATCTAAAAAATATAATTTAACCTTTCTACTAGTACACCATTTAAAT
>JAZULI010000027.1:0-3573 GCA_045603025.1 Bacilli bacterium | reverse complement strand
TTAAAAGATACACAAATCATAAAACTTATGGAATTTTTAAAGCAACTTTAATTTGCCAATAATCTTGCTTTTTGAATTTTCCAGTCGCGTTCTTTTATAGTTTCCCTTTTATCATAAAGTTTTTTACCTTTACATAAACCTAAAAGAATTTTAACTTTGTTCTTTTTAAAATAAACTTTTAATGGAACTAGTGTTAATCCTTCTTGATTTATGCGATTAGCAATTTTTATTATTTCATGTTTATGCATTAATAATTTTCTTGTTCTTCTTTCTTCATGATTAAAGATATTTCCTTCTTTATAAGAACTAATATGCATATTTAAAAGATATAATTCATTATTTCTAATTGTTGCATAACTATCTTTTATATTAGCTTTACCATTTCTTAAACTTTTAAGTTCTGTTCCTACTAATGCAATACCACATTCATATTCTTCAAGAATAAAATAATTAAATTTGGCTTCTCTATTTAATATTTCCATTATAATCCTTTCATGGTTACTTTATCACTATAAGCGGTTACAATTTTACCATATTGTTGATAATAATTACGATAATTATATAAAATATTATTAGTTAATTTATTATAAGGATAAACAACATATTTATTACTTTTATTTGTATAAATTAAATCACCTACAACATCAGTGAAAGTGATAGTTGTTTTTCCATGATATACTTCTTTTTTTATCGTTGCACTAGCCATTAAACCCGTTAATTTTTCAACACCAATTTGACTAGATACAAAATTACCTAATGAATATATTACCAAGGTATCATCAATAAAGTCAATAGGTTGAATAACATGTGGATGGGCTCCAATTATAATATTAACTCCTAAACTAGCTAAGTATTTAGCGGTTTCTTTTTGTGATGTACTAGGATAATGTTGATACTCATTTCCCCAATGCATGGCAACCATAATTACATCTACTTTATCTTTATAACGTAGAACATCTTTTTTTACTTTTTCTTTACTATAAACATCAACGACATAATCTTTTCCACTTGGAACAGGTATCCCATTAGTACTCATGGTATAAGAAAGCAAAGTATAAGTAATTCCATTAGATTCCCCTATTTGTAATTTTTCTCTTTCTTCATTACTTGTATAACTACCTGCTGCAATAATACCTTCTTTTTCATTCCAATAATTTCTTGAATTAGTTATGGCTTTTAAACCACAATCATACATCCTGTCAAGTGTATGGTTAGTTGCTAAACTTACTAAATCAAAACCAGCATCAATAAAAGCATCCCCTACTTCTTGCGGTGAATTAAACTGTGGATAGTGAGAAAGTCCTAATTGTTTACCACCCAAAATCGTTTCTTGATTATAATATGCTAAATCATAACTTTGAAAAATATCTTTCGTATATTTAAAAATATTTGTAAAGTTATAATTATTACCACTTTTATGAGCATTATAAACCGCTGAATGAATTAAAGCATCTCCTACCATCACCATTGAAGAAGTATATACTTCTTTCGTATCAATCGTCCTATAAGAAACTTCTACCGGAATATTTTCATAATGATTATATCTTTGAAAGAAAAAACCTAAATAAGTACCAACAATTCCTAATAAAACAATTAATAAAGCATTTCTAATACTTCGTTTTAACTTTCGTTTTCCCTTTTTCATTTACATCAATCCTTCTAATAATCTTAAAATCAATTTTATGTTCATTTTTAGAAGCTTTAACTACTTGAACTACTACTCTATCTCCTATTACAAATCTATTATGTGTTTTTTGACCAATCAAACTTTCTGTTTTTAAATCATAAACATAATAATCATCCATATCTAAAATAGGAACTAATCCTTCAATTAAATTATCTAAAATAACAAACATACCAAAATTAGTAATAGTACTAACCATTCCTTCAAATTCTTCCCCAATATGTTTTTCCATATATTCTGCCATTTTCATTGATTCAACTTCACGTTCACAAGTAACTGATGATCTTTCTCTTTCACTTGAATGAAGACATATTTCTGGCAAAATACTTTCAAAATGTTCTATTTTTTCATCAGTAACTCCTTCTTTATCAAAGAAATAATTCTTTAATAAACGATGAATTGTTGTATCAGGATATCTTCTAATTGGTGAAGTAAAATGTGTATAACAACGACTTGCAATTCCAAAATGACCTATATTTTTAGAATCATATATCGCTTTATCCATACAACTTAACATTAAAACACTTAATACTGGAAATTGTGGATATTCTTTTAATTTATTAATAATTTTTTGAATAGTTCTTGGGGTTATTTTACCTAAATCTAATTTTAAATTAATTCCTAAACTACCTAAAACATTAATAAATTTCCGTAAACGTTCTTCATTAGGTTCTCCATGAATTCGATAAATTGATGGTAAATCCATATAAAATAAATGCATAGCCACTGTTTCATTCGCTAAAATCATAAAATCTTCAATTAAACGCTCCCCAACACCTCGATAACGTTTTTCAATTTCCGTTGGAACACCTTTTTCATCAACTTTTATCTTTATTTCATCAGTATCAAAATCAATAAATCCGCGACTTATTTTACTTTTCCTAACAATTTGTGATAATTTATGTAATAAAGTTAAATCATTAGTAAATTCTTCATAATCAGGATCAACAATTCCTTTTTCTAAATAATCATTAACTTTATTATAAGTCATTTGTATTCTTGATTTAATTACACTTTCAAAAATATCATAATCAACAACATTACCTTTTTCATCAATTTCCATAACACATGATGTTGCTAAACGAACAACATTTGGATTTAATGAACAAATACCATTAGATAATTGATGAGGAAGCATCGGAACAACTCTATCAGTTAAATAAACACTAGTTCCCCTGTTTCTTGCTTCTAAATCAAGAGGACTATTTTCTTTAACATAATAACTAACATCAGCGATATGAACCCCTAATTGATAATTACCATTTTTTAAAACTTTAATACTAATAGCATCATCAATATCTTTAGTATCATCACCATCAATTGTAAAAATAACTTCATCTCGTAAATCTCTTCGATTTTTAAATTCACTTTCACTAACTTCAGTTGGAATATTTTTTAATTCTTCTAAAACACTTTCAGGAAATTCCACATCAAAACCATTATCAGCAATAATACTTAAAATATCAATATCTGGATCATTAATATGACCAATTCTTTTTATAAAATTAGCATATAAATAATCATTATCTTTTTTATTATTAATAAATTCTACTTGAACTTTATCACCATCAACTAAACGATCTAAATTAGCATTATCTCCTTCTAAAACAACTAATTTTTTAATTTTCTTATCATCTAAAGAAACCATTAATTTATCATTATAGTGATATACTTCCCCAACTTTAGTTTTAACTTCATGAGAAATAATTTTAGCAATGCGTCCTTCACATTTTTTCTCATTACGTCTTCCTTTAGTAATTTCGACTAAAACAGTATCTCCATCAATTGCACCATTAGTATTACTTCCATGAATAAAAATATCTTCTTCATATTTCGATATTTCGACAAATCCATAATCATTATTCGTATCTAAAAATTTACTTTTAACA
>JAZULI010000026.1:0-9848 GCA_045603025.1 Bacilli bacterium | reverse complement strand
TAACATAGTTAATTTAATGGTTACTTTAATTAGTCAAGTTTGTAAATTCTCCATAAAATATATTATAAAGTTATAATAAATTAATAATGAAAATATAAATAACTTTAATTATATATTTGAACAAACAAGGAGGAAATAAATTTTTATATGAAAAAACTTAAAATATGTGTATATGCTATTTGCAAAAATGAAGAGAAATTTGTTCAAAGATGGTTTGATTCTATGAAAGAAGCTGATAGTATTTATGTATTAGATACCGGTTCTACTGACAATACTGTGAAAAAACTTCAAGAATTAGGTGTATTTGTGACAAAAAAAACAATTAATCCATGGCGATTTGATGTAGCTAGAAATGAATCATTAAATTTAATTCCAAATGATGTTGATATATGTATCTGTACTGATTTAGATGAGGTATTAGAACCTGGATGGCGAGCTAACTTAGAATCACTATGGCAAGAAAATACAACAAGATTAAAATACAATTATAATTGGAGTTTTGATAAATACGGAAAACCTGAAGTTAATTTCTATATTGAAAAAATACATAGTCGTCACAATTACAAATGGGTAAATCCTGTCCATGAAGTATTACATTATAATGGAGAGTATGAAAATGTCATCACTACTGATTTAATTACAGTAAACCACTACCCCGATCATACCAAATCACGTTCAAGTTATTTGGAACTATTAGAATTAGCCGTAAAAGAAAACCCTATGAATGATCGAAATATGCACTATCTTGGACGTGAATATATGTACTATCAAAAATGGAATGAATGTATTGATACCCTTATAAAACATTTATCTTTGCCTACTGCTACTTGGAAAGATGAACGAAGTGCTTCAATGAGATTTATTGCTAGAAGTTACATAAATCTAAAAAGATATGAAGAAGCAAAAATGTGGCTTAATAAAGCAATTAAAGAAACACCATATTTACGTGACCCATACGTAGAAAAAGCATTATTAGAATATCAATTAGAAAATTGGCATGAAGTTCAAAACGACTGTCTTTCAGCATTAAAAATCAAAAAACACGAAAAAACTTATATTAATGAGCCTTTCAGTTGGAATAGTACCATTTATGATTTATTATCAATTAGTTCTTATTATTTAAAAGATTATCTTCAGGCTGTTAAATGGGTTAATAAAGCACTAAAAAAATCACCTAATAACAAACGATTATTAAATAATAAAAAAATATTTAAATCAATGTTAAAATGAAACAGTTATCCTGTTTCATTTTATTTTAGCATAAATTAATCAACCCACATATTTGTAAGATTTCCATCATTATTATAATTATATAAACGTACTTTAGATAACGCACCACTTTTTGGTAAATTACTTTTGTCCAACTTAGTTACAACTATAGCATTGATTTTTCCAGTTGTTGCCTCAGCAACATAAATATTTTCATTGTCTATGCCAATTATTATTCCTACATGAGAAAAAGTATCATTGTTGGGTGTTAATAATAAATCACCAACATTTATATAACTAACTTTGTCTACTAAATTGTAAACGTTTTTAGTAGCATAAACATCTTTTAATGTTAATCCATTTTGGATAAAAACCCAATTAATAAAATTAGTACAATCCATTCCCTGAATATAACCACTAACTTTACACCCCCAACCAGCTTCATTTCCAATATTTAAACCTATTTTATTATATCGACCAAGTGAACTATCTACCTCCTTAGGTCCTAAATAAGGAATTTTATACTCTAAAGCACCTACTAAAAACCTTGCAGCTTCAACTACACCTGCACGTGTTCCATATCCGGCTTGAATAATTGAATTTTTCATTTTTTCTTCCAAAATTATTCGATCATAATTATTATACGTATTACATCCGATAAATGGCTTATTATTAAAACTATCATATTTAAAATCATAGAATAATTCATTATTAATACTACACAATATTCTTTCTTCTTTATCATAATTATCGACTAAAATATATGCTTCCTTTACATTTTTATATAAAGATTCAAAACTATTATCATCAGAATATCTAACACCATCAATATACCAATCATATAATGAATACTTAGATACATCTTCGCCTTTTATTGATAAATTAGTACCATATCGATTTACTATTCCTTCACAATATAAATTACTATCTATTTCATTAATTTCAATCGTTTTTCTTTTAAATTTTCCATAAATATCATAAAAATCAAAATTATAGGAGCCATTTTGTAAAAACTTGTAAGAAAAGAAATTATTACTTTCAATAGTTCCATCTGGCAATTCAACATACTTAAAATGTTCCTTGTTAACTAAAAAGACCATTAATATTCCGTCACTTTCATTTGATTTAGTATATTCATATTCTATGTCATATACTTTAACTGTTCTCGTTAAAATATCAGTATGCCCTTGATAATCGATTTTATATGTCAACAAGTAAGAACCTTTTTGATTTATATTAACATTTCCAGATACCTCGACATCAATATCTACAATATCATCATTATTATTATATACATTATATCCTAAATCTTCATAATCCGTACCTAATAAATGATGTACGATATTTCCACCATTTAATTTTATATAATATTCACTATCACTAATATCTGTTACCTTTACTAACCTTGTTAATTCTTTTTCAAAATCATCTGTTTTCAAAATATACTTAACAGTGTATGTCCCAACCTGCTTATTGTTAATAAAATTTTTTATTTTAACATATTTACTTAAATCATTACCTTTAGAATCTACTGCAACAAATCCCATTTCATGATAATTATCATTAAGTCTAATAAATACTTGGCCATCTCCAGCTAAATAGAAAGTTATTACATCATCTCTAGTTACAATTAACACCATCATTACAACCAACAATGATAGACTTAATATTAAAACAACCTTTAATACGGAATTAAATTTAAAATTAAATTTAGATATATAATTAAATATAGAATTAAAACCCATTAAAATATCCACCTTCTTATTATTATAACACCACAATTATTATATCAAATATTTTGATCATTACAACAAATAATAAATTTATTTTATCATCTAAAAGAATATTTACTATTTCAATTATTTATAAAAAAGGATTTAAAATAATTAAATCCATTTAATTTTTAATAATCACAATTGCCCGGTGTTCTTGGATAAGGAATTACATCTCTTATATTTTCTACACCCGTTAAATAAATAAGTAATCTTTCAAATCCCATACCAAATCCAGAATGTACACAACCACCAAATTTTCTTAAATTTAAATACCATTCCATTCCTTCTTCTGGAACACCCATTTGTTTCATACGACTAACAAGTTTATCATAATTTTCTTCTCTTTGTGAACCACCAATTAATTCACCAGCACCTGGCACTTCTAAATCAACTGCAGCAACAGTTTCTCCATCATCATTTTGTTTCATATAAAAGGCTTTAATATCTTTTGGCCAATTGGTAATAAATACTGGTCCATTAAAATATTCTGTAATATATTTTTCATGTTCTTTAGCAATATCTTCACCATACTCAGGAATAAACTCCCAATCAACTTTTGCTTCTTTTAAAATAGTAATTACATCATGATGAGATATTCTTGTAAATTTACTATTAACTAATTTTTCAAGTTTTTCAATTAAACCTTTTTCTACAAAATCATTAAAGAACTTCATTTCATCTTTAGCATTATCTAAAACATATTTTACAATAAATTTTAACATATCTTCCATGATATCCATATCTTGTTCTAAATCACAGAATGCAATTTCTGGTTCAATCATCCAAAATTCACTAGCATGTGTTTTAGTATTCGAATTTTCTGCTCTAAATGTTGGACCAAAAGTATATGTTTTTTTATAAGCCATAGCAAATGTTTCAGCCTCTAATTGTCCAGATACTGTTAAAGCAGCTGGTTTATTAAAGAAATCTTTACTATAATCAACCTTACCACCTTTTGCTACTCTATCTAAATCAAGTGTAGTAACTTGAAACATTTGTCCAGCACCTTCACAGTCACTAGCCGTAATTAACGGTGCATGAAAATAAACATAACCTCTTTCTTGAAAATAAGTATGAATTGCATGGGCAGCAATACTTCTTACTCTAAATACCGCTTGGAATAAATTTGTTCTTGGACGAAGATAAGCCTCTTCTCTTAAAAATTCTCTTGTATGTCTTTTTGGCTGAATTGGATATTCATCAGGACAATCACCTAATAATTTTATACTTTTAATAACAACTTCAACATCTTGACCAGAACCTTGTGATTTTACTAATTCACCAATTGCTTCAATACTAGAACCAATTTTTAATTTTTGAATATTATCAAAATCATCTAACTTATTATCATAAACTAGTTGAATATGTTTAAAACAAGTTCCATCTGAAAAATCAATAAAACCAAATTCTTTTTGTTTACGATGGTTACGTATCCATCCCTGTAATACTATTTCCTTTCCTAATAATTCATCAATTTTTAAGTATAATTCTCTTAAATCCATAATACCCTCTCTTTCTATAAAAAAACAGTCATCATCCACAAAGGGACGAATGACTGTGATTCGCGGTACCACCCTAATTATTACCGAAGTAATCTCTCTTAGTTCAATAAAACCTAGTTATGTTAACGGTTAACTTCCGACTATCCTACTAATTTCAGATTAGCACTCCAAAGTGTTATTCATATTAATATTTCTTTGTTAGCTCACACCATACCTAACTCGCTTATAAGTTTATTAATATTACTTCTCTTTTTCATCGATTTGATACTTATATTTTAATAATCTAATATTATTTTGTCAAGATTATTTGAAAATATAATATTTTTTATAGCATTTTTTTATTTATACACTAACTTCTTCTTTAAGTCTTTCCATAAGACTTTTTCTTACTTCTTCAATATCATTAAAATGAATTACACCATTCTTTAATATTTCATGATTTTCATTACCTTTTCCTAATACTAAAACTAAGTCATTTTCTTCCGCAATATCAATCGCTCTTTTAATAGCTTTTGCCCTATCAATAACGATTTCATAATTAGTACAATCATGAATATTTTCAATCATCATTTCGATAATATCTCGTGGGTCTTCACTACGCGGATCTTCGTAAGTGAAAATAGCATAATCACTATTACGTGCAACTATTTCACCTACTAATTTCCTTTTATATGGATCTCTTTCGCCAGCTTGTCCAATTACCACAATACTCCTATTTATCGGTAATAATTTAACATATTCAAGTAATTTAGAAATTCCATTAGGTGTATGAGCATAATCAACCATAACTTCAAATTTTTGTCCCATATCAATCATTTCTAAACGACCATCTACTTTAATTAATGGTATTCTTTTAGCAATTTCTTCGAAAGAATAATTAAGAGCCAATAATGCTAAAATACATGCTGATAAATTATAAACATTAAAAAGTCCTGGAAATGGAGATTCTACATTATATGTTTTATTTTTATAAACAAATGAGAATTTAGTAAAATTTGAATATAATTCTACATCTTTAAAATATAAATCACATTCTTCTTTTGACCCATAAGTTAAAACTTTTCCATTAGATACTGCTTTGGCTTCTTCATAATGTGAATCATCAATATTTAGAATACAAAAGCCATCTTTTTTAGTATTTTGAAATAACATTAATTTGTCTTTAACATATTTCTCTACTGTACCATGAATATTTAAATGTTCACTAGTTATATTTGTTAAAATACTAACATCATATAATAAACCTTTAACTCTTCCTCGCATTAAAGCTTCACTACATACTTCCATCGAACAACTATGACAACCACTATCAATAAATCTCCTAAAAAAATCATATAATTTATCACTATCTGGAGTTGTGTTGTTAGTATCTACACTGAATTTATCACAACTACAACCATTAGTTCCAATATATCCACATTTACTATCACCAATTAATGTTTGGATAATTGTAGCTACACTAGTTTTTCCATCCGTTCCTGTTACTCCAATCATGGTTAATTTTTTTTCAGGTTCATCATAAAATTTAGAACATAACTGTGGTAATAAATCATTAGGATTATCTACTACTAAGATTGGTACTGGTTTAGAGCCAACATCTTTTTTAGCAATAATAGCGCAGGCACCTTTCTTAATTGCATCATCAATAAATAAATGGCGATCTTTTGTACCCATATCAGTACATACAAATAAATCCCCTTGTTTTATATCACGTGAGTTAATTTTTATACCATAAACTTCTACTTCAACATTACAATCCATTAACTCATTTAACTTTTTCATATACTTCACCTAAACTTCCGAATATCATTATTATACACGTATTTTTAAAAATAAACAAACTACTTACTCCAAAATTAAACATTAATTGACAATAATCTACGTTTAAAGTAAGATAATTATGGTGATTAATGTGATAAATTTAATTTGCGCTTGCACTGATTTAGGAGTTCATATTGATGGTAGTGAAAAAGGACCTCTTGAAATTGCAAGATTAATAAAAAAAAATAAAATAAAAGATATTATTATTGTAAATAAAAACAATACTATTAAAGAAAAAAATAAGAAAAATTTAAGAAAGAACATCAAAGAAATTAATATTTTTTCTGAAAAACTTTATAACGAAGTTAACAATTCAATAAAAAACAATTATTTTCCTATAACATTAGGAGGAGATCATACTATTGCTATCGCCTCCATCTTAGCATCTAAAAATAATTACGATGATTTAGGCATAATTTGGATTGATGCCCATGCTGATTTTAATACCTTTGAAACAACTGAAACCGGTAATATTCATGGTTTACCATTAGCCGCTACATGTGGATTATGTAAAGATTTAACCAATCATTTTGCTACTAACTATGTTAATCCTAAAAAATGTGTTATTGTTGGTGCAAGAAGTATTGATAAAGAAGAATTAAATAATTTAAAAAAATATGGAATTACATATTTTTCAACAAACGATTTAAAAAATAATGGTGTTAAAAACATTATGGATAAAGCCTTTGATATTGCAGGTAAAAATGTCCATATAAGTTATGACTTAGATGTAATCGATCCTAAAATAGCACCTGGGGTATCAGTTCCAGAAGAAAATGGCATTAATGAATTAGATGCAATAGAAATAATCAATTATGTAAAAACAAAAAAAGATCTTATTAAATCATTTGATTTAGTAGAATATAATCCTAGTTTCGATAATAACAAAAAAACTTTAAATATTGCTCTAAATTTGCTAAATAATTTTATTAATGATTAATATACAAAATAATTATTTTATGTTATATTAAAACAAAGGAGATAATATGGATAAATTTTTAGAAACAGTTGAATTTATTAAAGGAAAAATAAACAATATTCCTAAGATTGCAATTATTTTAGGTTCTGGTTTAGGAAGTTTAGCCGATGATGTTAGTGATAAATTAGTTATCGAATATAAAGACATTCCTAATTTTCCAGTATCAACCGTTGCAGGCCATAAAGGTGAATTAATATTTGGAAAACTTGAAGAAACACCCGTTCTATTAATGAATGGACGTTTCCATTACTATGAAGGATATAGTTTACAAGAAACAACTTACCCTATTAGAATTTTTAAATTATTAGGTATTGAAACGTTAATTCTAACTAATGCAGCTGGAGGAATTAATACTAATTTCAACAAAGGAGACTTAATGATTATTACTGACCAATTAAGTTTCTTTGCAGAAAGTGTTTTAAGAGGACCTAACCTAGATGAATTTGGTGAACGTTTTATTGATATGAGCAACACCTATAATAAAGAATATATTAGCAAATTAAAAGAAATCATGCTTAATATAACTGGTAAATGTAATGAAGGTGTTTATGCTTATATGAAAGGACCTACTTACGAAACACCTGCAGAAATTAAGGCACTACGTTCATTAGGAGCTGATGCCGTTGGAATGAGTACTGTTCCAGAAGCGGTTGTAGCTACTCATTGTGGAATTAAATGCGCCGGTATTACTTGCATAACTAATATGGCTGCTGGTATTAAAAATGAAGTATTAAGTCATGACGATGTTAAACAAACTGCATTAAAAGTAGAACAAAATTTTAAACAAGTAATTAAAGAATTTATTAAAACAATATAAAAAAGACATTAGTCTTTTTTAATTTATAATAAAACCAATAAAAGATACTAATGTAATAAATATTTTAACTACCAATAAGAACTTATTTTTAGTAATTAATTCCTTATTAAAAATATCAATTGATAATAATAAGATATCAAATAAAAATATAAGTGCCAAAAGCTTATTATTATATTTAAATAAACTAACTATCATCATTGTAATTAATAATACTTCTAGAATAATTAAAAATATTCTTTGTCTTTTCAATTTGGTATATTCTTTTTTGAATTTAGGACTTATATCCAATAAATCATTTTTATAATATTGTTTTTTTCTTAAAAACACCTTTTTTTCTCGTTTACTTAATACATAATTTACAACAATTGGTTTTCCTGTTTTAACATCATAAAAATTAGAATATATTTTGTCTTTTTCTATCTCTTTTATTAATTTATAGATTACTTGATTATATTTAGTCTTAGTATTATTATTAAGTTCATAATTTAAATAAACATATTCTAAAACCTTCAAACAAGCTATTAAACGATCATTATAACCTTTTACATCATCATATATTAATAAATTTTCTTTATAAAATTTATTTGCAAATTTTTTCAATTTAATAACCACATCTAATAAATCAATTGCATACCTATTTATTATTTTAATAATTTCACTATATTCAAAACTAGAATTTCTTAAAATATTAACTGCATTTTTAAATCCATTTAAGCAAGGAGCTATTTCATAGATGTTATAAGTTGTTGTTAAAGATATACAAAGTCCTCTTCTAAATATTGCTTCATAATTGTTAGGATCAAGACCTAAAACTTGTTCATATTTTAAATATGCTTGTTCATATTCAGAATCACTAAAAGATCTTTGAGCTAATAATAAATAATTATCTATTTTTTTTTGATTATGATAAGTTTCTTTATTTTCTTGAATTACAATTTGTGATTTACAATAAGTACATATAACACTATCATCCTTTTTATTATATTTTACTGTTGCACCACAACTTGGACATTTTATAGATATCAATTTCATATCAAACTCCCATATTATTAATTATATCATATTTTAATAATTCAAACTAATTTTTTTGCCATTTGTAGTAATAAAACCTTCATCTTTTAAGTTTCTAATTTCCCTCATCATTGCACTACGATCAACCGATAAATAATCCGCTAATTCAGTATAATTAAATGGAAGAGTGAAATTACGACTTCCTTTTCTTTTCATTAATAAATCAAAATAACTTAGTAGTTTATCCCTAATTGATCTTTTGGATAATACTTCAAGTCTACCATTTAAATCAATAATTTTTTTTGATAAAAGTTGTAACACATTATCCGTTAAGACAGCATGGTGAGGACAATTTTTTTTACAACGATTAATAATATGGCTATAATCAATAAATAAAACTTCACAATCAGATGTTGCGATTACAGAAATATCATTTCCTAAATAAGAAAATACTTCTCCAAAAACACTATCTTCTTCTAATTTTTCAATTATTGTTCGATTACCATTATAATCATATCTAATCATATTAGCATTACCCGATAAAATAACCCCAATCATCTTTGTATTTAAAACATTAGATATAATTGTACGATCTTTTTTATAAATAAGTTTTTTGGCTCCAAAACACTTTAACATACACTCTATATCGAATGTTGAAATGTTCTTAAAAATAGTTAAATTATCCATTATAACAACTCCAATTAATCTTATTATAATGTAAATTTGTTGCATAT
>JAZULI010000025.1:0-2272 GCA_045603025.1 Bacilli bacterium | reverse complement strand
TAAAGGTAACATTTGCTAAAAGAGTTTATAAAAATAGTATATAAAATTAAAGAAGAAATTAAAAATAAAAGTTAATATCAAAAAATTAAAGAATTGATGTCATATTACATTAGTTCTTTTTTTGTTTATACGAATATATAGAAGAGTAAAGAAATTATTATTCATTAATATGAACTTGTTATTTAAAGAGAGTTTATCCTTTTTTTTCGACAAAAAAAGACTTTTCTTTTTGATAGGATAATCTTGGAGGTACAATGAAAAAATATATGCCAGTTTTATTGGCGATAGTAATAGGTATAATCTTTGGTAATTTAATTTTTGATAGTTATGAAACACAAACCGTAATGGCTAGTGATGGAAGTGTTTATATGTTACAATATGGAGCTTATGTATCTGAAAGTGTGATGAAGGAAAGTGTTAAGAATCTGGATAAAAAAATATATGTTACTGAAAATGAAAATGATGTTTATTATGTATATTTAGGTTTTACAACTAATTATTATAATGCCATGCATCTTGTTGAAATATATAAGGAACAAGGAATTCATTTATATATTAAAGAAAAATACTTAGGTAATAGTAATTTAATTAATAAAATTAAAGAGATTGATAATTTAATGAAAGATGAAGAAGATTTAGATTTAATTATGGAATATGTTATTAAAGTATTAAATTTATATAAAAATTATTATTACTAAAAAATAAAAAAAACTTCTATATTAAATAGGAGGATATATGAAAATTAGTGAATTACCAATTAGTGAAAGACCAAGAGAACGATTATTAGAAAGAGGGGGAGAAAATGTTAGTAATGAGGATTTAATTGCCATTTTAATTAAGACTGGATGTCGTAATTATTCAGTTAGGGATATTGCTCTTGAAATATTAAAAAGAATTGATAACCTTAATGATTTAGAAAATATTCGCTTAGAAACATTTAAAGATATTAAAGGTTTAGGTAAAGTTAAAATAATTGAATTAATGGCATCAATTGAATTAGGAAGAAGAATTTATTTAAAAAAAGAAGTTAATTATCAAGAAAAATTAAATGATCCGAAAAAGATTTATTTAAATAATTTATATTTATTTAAAGATAAAAAACAAGAGTATTTTTATTGTCTTTATTTAGATAATAAAAATCGTTTATTAGAAAGGAAATTATTATTTATGGGAACTGTTAATCAAAGTATTGTTCATCCAAGAGAAATATTTAAAGAAGCTTATTTATTATCATCATCGGGAATAATTTGTATGCATAATCATCCAAGTGGAGAAGTTATGCCTAGTAATGAAGATATAGAATTAACCAAGTCATTAGTTGAAATAGGAAGATTACAAGGAATAAAGGTTTTAGATCATTTAATAGTAAGTAATAGTGGTTATTATAGTTTTTTTGAAGAAGGTTTAATTAAATAATGTTAAAACTAAGAACTTTTATAATATTAATTATTATTTATTTAATTGCGTTTATTTCGATTAAATTTGATCTTAATTTATTTTATCCATTTAATTTAATAAAAAATTATTTATTAATTCCGGTTATTGCAACTGTTCCAAATGAAGCGGTATTAACCAGTTCAGAATATAACAAAACTATTATTGATAATTTAAAAGATGAAATTTCTAGTTTAAAAGAATTAACGGATATAAAAACAGTTTTATCAAGTTATAAAAATATTAATGCAACCGTTATTGAACGTAATCGAAGTTATTGGTTTAATACAATAACGATTGATAAAGGAAGTGATGATGGAATAACTTTAGATATGGCAGTAGTTGATGCTAATGGATTAATTGGAAGAATTAGTCATGTATCTAAAAATATGAGTGAAATTAAGCTAATTACGACTAATGATGTTAATAATAAAACGAGTGTTGTTATTGAAAATAATAATGAAAAAATATATGGAATAATTAATGGTTATCAGGATAATTATTTAGAAGTTACTTTAACTACTTCAAATATTTCAGTAAATGAAAATCTAAAAGTAATGACAACAGGGATGGGAGGTATATATCCTAGTGGTATTTTAATTGGTAAAACAGTAGGAGTAAAGAGTTCTAAATATGATGTTGGTTTAATTGTTTTAGTAGAACCAGTGAGTAATTTTAATGAATTAAAATATGTATCGGTTTTAAAAAGAAAATAATTTTAAAACTTATTGAGGTGATAAAGTGTATGTTTTTAGTATATTAATAATTTTATTAGATGGAATATTAGTTTATTTAATACCTAGTTATTTTAATAATTTAAATTGTTTTTATCCGATGT
>JAZULI010000024.1:0-2212 GCA_045603025.1 Bacilli bacterium | reverse complement strand
GGTTCAGGACTAAGAGTATCAGAACTTGTTAATTTGACTTTGTACAGCATAGATATGTATAATAATACTATCCTTATTGAAGGAAAAGGAAGAAAAGAAAGAATAGTACCAATTGGAGAGATTGCAAAAAAATATTTAGAATTATATCTTGAACAAAGAAGTGCACTTATTAAACGAAAAAATGGGATGCAAGATAAATTATTTTTAAATAATCATGGAGAACCTATTACTAGAAATGGTTTTAATTATTTATTAAATAATATTTTAAAAGAAAAAGGTATTGATAAGAAAATAACTCCACATACATTAAGACATTCATTTGCAACTCATATGTTAAATAATGGGGCAGATCTTCGGACTATTCAAGAATTATTAGGTCATAGTGATATTGTTACAACAAGAATTTATACCCATGTTTCTAATGATAAAATCCATGAAAATTATGATAAATATATAACAAGGAGTGATAATAATGAAATTTAAACGAATTTTTTTAATAGTTTTAGATTCTTTAGGAGTAGGAGAGGCAATTGATGCCGATGCCTATGATGATAAAGGGGCTAATACCTTAGGTAGTTTAGTTGAAAAGACTGATTTATTTATTCCTAATTTAGAAAAAATAGGACTTTTAAATACAATTAATATGAATAATAAAGAAAGTGAAGCATATTATACAATTGCGCGTCCTAAAAATAAAGGAAAAGATACTTTATCGGGTCATTATGAGTTAATGGGAATTGAAAATATCATCTCATATAAAACATTTAATAACCAAGGATTTCCAAGAGAATTACTAGAAAAAATAGCAACTACGGTTAAAAGACCAATTATTGGAAATATTGTGGCTCCAAGTAATGAAATAATTAATAAATTAGCTCCTCGTCATATGGAAACTGGTTCTTTAATTATTTATACAACCGCTGATTCTAACTTAGAAGTAGCTGCCCATGAAGATGTTATTCCTGTTCAAACTCTTTACAATTATTGCGAAGTAATAAGAGAAATTACTAAAAAAGAAGAATGGAAAGTAGGGCGGGTTATTGCAAGACCATTTAAAACAGTTGATGGGGAATATGTTTTAACAAATGACACAAGAAGTTATACTTTATTGCCATCAAATAAATCCGTTTTAGATATATTAAAAGCTAATAATTTACAAGTTATTTCAATTGGTAAAATTAATGATGTTTTTAATGGATGTGGTATTACTAAAATAATTAAGTCATTTTCAAATAATGAAGGGATTAATAAATTATCTGAAATTATGGATAAGAATTTTGAAGGTTTATGCTTTCTAAATCTTTCAGATTTTGATACATTATATGGTCACAGTAGAAATATTGAAGGTTATAAAAAATCATTAGAAGAATTTGATGTTTTAGTTCCAATGATTTTAAATAAATTAAATTTAGATGATTTATTAATTATTACTGCTGATCATGGTTGTGATCCTAGTTTTAAAGGATTTAATCATACAAGAGAGAATGTTCCAGTAATTGTATATTCAAGAAGTTTTATTGAACCTAAACAATTAGATATTCTAGATACCTTAGCCGATGTAGGTGCAACAATATTAGATAATTTCGAATTAGAAAAACCATGGTTTGGTAAAAGTTTTAAAGATAAATTAAAGTAAAATCATTGTTATAATACAAAAAATGAAAGCAACCCCTCCGATTAACGGTGGGACCGCTTTCATTCCTTACAATATATACTATTTTTTTAAATATGTCAATTTGCTAATAATAGAGAGAGTAGGAGAGGAGAGTACAAAAAAGAGAGTACTCTACTCTCCTTTTTGTGATTCAAAATTATCACTAATTGTGTTTCGGTTACTATCGCATAAATTATTTGATGAATTATTATTATTATTATTCATACGTGAACTTAAGTTATTATTGTTTTTGTTGCTTAGTTCATTACTAAATTCATTGCGATTCTTGTTACTGAAATCACTGTTTTTAGCATTGTTGCTAAAATTTTGTTTTTTTGCCATAATTTCTCACCCTAATATATTGTTTCCAATAATTTTAAATTTATACAAACAAATCGAGCTGATATGTTGTCTTACTTTTTAATTCTCGATTTGTTTTAGAAAAACACGTTTCACTTCCCCTATCATTATTTTCATAAAAAAAGGGGAGTAGAGCAGTTTTAATTTGAGATGGATATTTATCTTACTTTTTGATTCTCGATTCGTTTTAGAGCATAT
>JAZULI010000023.1:0-3310 GCA_045603025.1 Bacilli bacterium | reverse complement strand
GTGAAATTAGAATTATTCAAGAAGATAATTTTGGTGAAATTATGTGTGAGGTAGTAAATGAAAAATGATAAGAAAGCTGTCTTAGAAGGATTATTGTTTGTTGTTGGTGATGATGGATTAACTATGGAACAAATAATGGATATTTTAGAAATAGATTTAGAAGAAGCTAAAATGGTTTTAAAATCTTTAATAAGTGATTATAATAGTGATGATCGTGGTATTCGAATTAATTTTTTAAGTAATACCTTTAAGTTAACAACTAAAAAGGAACATCGTTATTATTATGAGAAATTACTGGTTAATGAGGAGAATAATACTTTATCCAATAGTGCCTTAGAAACATTAGCCATTATTGCTTATAATGAGCCAATAACTAGGGTAGAAGTAGATGAGATAAGAGGTGTTCAAACAGGTCAATTAATTCGTAAATTAGTGGCTAAAGGATTAATAAAGGAAGATGGAAGAAGTAATTTACCAGGTCGACCAATTCTTTATAAAACAACGAGTGAATTTTTAGATTATTTTGGACTTAAAAATATTTCGGAATTACCGGAAGTAAAAATACCTGAAAGTAAAATTGATGATAATATTCCTTTATATGAAACCAAATATACGGAAGAAATAATTTAATCTCTATTTTAGAGATTTTTTTATATTAATAAGATGTTTTATTGTAACAATTAAAATATTAATACCAGATGAAATTAATAAACCATATAAACCAATATTTAAGAAGGATAATAGAAACAATAAAATTATTTTAATAATAATACCAATTAAATTATCAATCATAACATTATTGCTTTTATTAATAGCTTGTAAAAACATTCCAAGTGGTGTTTCCAGATAATAAAGAAGAAAGAATGGTGTTAAAAAACGAATATAGTTTATTCCATTATTAGTATTATAAAAGAATTTTAGAAAAAAGCTTGGAAAGAGAAAAATAATAATACTAGCGGGTATTCCAATTAATAGTGAAAATAAAATAGTTTGTTTTAATTTCTTTTTAACATAATTTATATTATTTTTAGCATATTCTCTTGATACAATTGGAAGCATAGCATGACTAATGGCATTAGTAAAAAAACTAGGTAGCATTAAAATAGGCATAACAAAGGCATTAATAATTCCATATTCTAAAGTTATATATGATGATTGATAACCTATTTTTAATAAAACGTATGTAAGAATAATTGGCTCAAAAAAATAACCAATGGTTCCAACAATTCTAGTAGTAGTAATTGGAATAGAAATATTTAAAACATCTTTAATATAAGTAGTATTAGGTTTAATATCATTTTTATTTATAGTGAAGTTTTTAGGTAAAAAAATAATTAATATTAAAGAAGAAACTAATTCCGAAAAAACATTTATTATAACAAGACCAATAGTGGCATATATCATATTAATCGAAGTAAGATAAGGTATTAAGATAATCATTAAAATAAGTCTCGTTATTTGTTCACATAATTGACTAATAATATGCGGAAACATTTTTTCTTTTCCGAAAAAGAAACCTCTTAGGATACTCGATAGACTATCGAATGGTAAAACTAAACTAATTGCAAGAATTGGTAAGTAAGCATTTTCATTATTAAGAAGATTAACAGCAATAAATTTGCTGGTAATAATAAGAAAAATAGTTAATAAGAAATTGATTAGGATTGAAACTGGTAAAATAGAAAACAATAGTTTTTTACTTTTATAACGATTTTCACTGACTAATTTAGAAATACTTGTTGAAAAACCTAATTGACTAATAGCCATCATTAAGGAAAAAGTAGGAAGAATTAACATATATAAACTAATTGTTTCAATTGTTGTAACACGACTCATAGTCATTCTTATAATAATACCTAATAGTTTAGTAAGTAGACCACCAATAATTAAAATAATTGAACTTTTAATAAATTTTTCTTTCATAATAAATATTATGATGAAGAAGTTTTCTTTTTACTTTTTGTTTTTAATTTATTTAAATGTGAAATTTTTTTGAAATTAGCACTCGTATATTGACAAGTGCTAAATATAATAATATAATGAGATTAGCAGTTGTGGAAAATGAGTGCTAGGAGGTGGATATGTTAACCAAAAGACAGAATGATATCTTAAAATTAATTGTAATGGAATATATCAAACTAGCAAAACCAGTTAGTTCAAAGTTAATATGTGAAACATTAAATTGTTCATCGGCAACAATAAGAAATGAAATGGTTGTTTTAGAAGATTTAGGATTACTAGAAAAAACACATACATCTTCAGGACGGATTCCAAGTGAAAAAGGATATCGTTATTATGTAGATAATTTAATGGAATTGAAAGAATTAAATGGTGAAGAGGTTTATAAATTACAAACAATTTTTAATAATCAACAATTAGAACTTTCTGATGTTTTAAGTAAAAGTTTACAAATAGTTTCTGAAATGACTTCCTATACATCAGTTGTTCTTGATTCTAAAAGTCATGAAAATCGTTTAAAGGAAATTGAAGTAGTACCAATTAGTGATAAGGAAATAGTTGTTTTAGTTGTTACAGATAAGGGACATGTTGAACATAAAAATATTGAATTAAATGGTATTAGTCTTTTAGAAATAAAGAAAACAGTTAAATTAATTAATGATTTAATTGTAGGAACACCTATTGATGAAATTAATAGTAAATTAGAGTTTGAAATAAAACCAGTTATTGCTAAATATGTAACGCAACATGAAATGATTTATAATGCATTTTATGATGTATTTAATGATATATCAAGTAAAAATGTTAATGTAGTTGGTCGAAATAATATTTTAAAACATCAAGAATTTAATAATGTTGATAAAATTCGCGATATTTTTGAAAAATTAGATGATAAAGATATATTAGAAACTATTGAAGAAAATGATAATAATATTAATGTTTATATCGGTCATGAAAATCAAATTGATGATGATATAACAGTAATTAAGACTAACTATAAAACAGAAAAAGATAATGGAACAATTGCCATAATTGGACCTAAAAGAATGGAATATAGTCGAGTTGTTAACTTACTAGATTATATAAAGAGACAGATTGAGAGGTAGCGATGGAAGAAAAAGTAGAAGAAAAAGATTTAAATGAAAAATTAGAAGAAGTAAAAAAGAAAAAAGAAAAAATGTTTAAAAGACAAGAAAAAAAAGAAGAACTTGATAAAAAAGATAAACTTATTAAAGATTTATCGGAAGGTGTTCAAGAACTTCAAACCAAATTGGTATATGCTCAAGCGGAGTTTGCTAATTTTAAACGTCGTAAAGAAGAAGAAACTACTAGTATACTTAAGTATAAAAAT
>JAZULI010000022.1:0-2205 GCA_045603025.1 Bacilli bacterium | reverse complement strand
GCGATTTCTCGCGTTTTAAACGATTCTCAAGCATTTCTTTTGTTGCTTGGTCTTTTGCATTACCTAACTCAATAATCGTGTTATCTCGCGTTTCTTTTGCACTTCTTACTTTTCTTTCTAATGCTCGTTGCATTTGCAAGTTCTTATATTTTTCACTATCTGCTTTACCACGATACATCTTAAACTTATTAAGTAGTTCAACATTTGTATTATTAAGTGCTTGGTCTATTGTGATAGGTTTAAATGTATGTCGGCAGTTAGGTCTAGTGCAAAGAAATGGTTTATTATCACGAACTGATTGTATTGTCATTAACTTGTTGTTACGAATATACTTTGCTACATCATCTTGCAATAATTCAGGTGTATAAGTTTGCCAAGTTTCATCATAATAAACTTTACCTTGATAATCTCGGTGGTCATTTGCACAATCACTATGGCTACTGCATATATAGAACACTACTCCAACTGCTTTAGCACTTTCATATTGGTAATTAAGTGCTTCTTGTTGCATTGTGGTGCGAACATTCATTTCCATATATGATTTGAAATGCACTTTTCTTCCGTTCTTATATGTAACAAACATATCTTTGATACCTTTATCCATTGCTTTGTTAATTGCTTCAAAAAGTCTATCACCACTTGTGATTTTCTTTTGCAGTATCTCTTGTCCTGCACTATTAATAATTCGCTTAAATCCAATCAATGAACTTTTAGCAACATTATCAAGATTGATATTAACACTAAACTTAAATCTATCTACTATTTCCTTTCGTTTAGCACTTTTAACATCATTATCTGTTACATCTTCAACATCTTCTTGAGCATCCTTAAACATTTCTTTAAATGCAACATCAATAGGTCGGTTTATCTTGTGCTTAAATTGTTCAATTAGTTTTTCAGTTGCTCTTTTATATTGATTAATATGTAGCAGTTGTCTTTTCTTCCATTCTTCAGGTTTATCAGTATATTGAGTAAGTTGATTAACTGCATATTGTTCAATAGTGTTTTGCAATTCACCAAATAGTTCACTTACAGCTTCACTAATTGCATCTACATTATCACGATTCATTATTCTTCATCCACTAGGTCTAAATCATCAAATGGTGATGGTGTAGGTTTATTGTTAATAACACTATCTTCAACTTTAGCAATTAACTCTGCTTCGTTATAATCAGGAATAAATTGTCCATAATCACCATATACAAGTTTTACAAATGCAGTAGGTGTTATATAACCATCATTTAATAGTGGTGTTAATTGTTCTGCTTTGTGAGTAATAATATCAACATTTGTCTTTAAAATTTTCTTGATAGCAGTTGCTTCATCTTCACCATAGTATTTCATACGATATTCAACTTTTGACATAACACCATTATTTACATCTTGTCTATCAGATGTCTTTTGTGCTTCAGTATCTTCAATAATACTATCATCAAAAATAACTTCTATTGATTCTTTTGTTGTTACATTAATAGTTGGATTAGCAGTAAAGTTGTTGTTAAGATATACTAATGCTAACACCATATCTTTTAACATATCTTCTAATAAGATTTCGTGTTTTCGCATTGTTTTATATAGTGCTGAATTTTCACTTATCACTTGTGTTGCAGTTGTAACACCTTTTTGAGCATCAGTAAAACGATAGTAGTTTTCACCTAAACCAACTTTACTTGATAATGTATTAAGTTGTTGATTTAATGCCATTAAGATTTGGTCAACTCTTAATTGCCCACTAATATCTTGCAATAATTGTCCTGAAGTATCACCGATTTTGTTATCACCACGAGGAATTGCATAGAATAATCCATCTTTAGTGTCAAAAGTTCTAATTCTATTACCTTTTTCATCTACTTGTGTAAATTGGTCTTCATCTGCAACAATTCTCTTTCTACCTAACTCGATTTCATTGTTAAGACTATCATAAGCATTATCAATAGCTTTTAAAGTTGGAATAGCATTTGCAAACACTGATACTGCCAATGGTGAATCTAAATCAACATTGTTAGCAATATTAGGTTGAATGATTTGGAAAAGTCTAATTGGTGATTTTGTTTTGAACACAAACGATTCTTCAATAATGTTAGTGTTGTTATCAATAGCACCTTTATTCATTTTAACACTAATAATGTCATAGTTGTTGTAATTGTCATTTACCACTTCAGTTTGGTCATCTAACTTGATTGTTCTTCTTGTATCTTTGATATG
>JAZULI010000021.1:0-2443 GCA_045603025.1 Bacilli bacterium | reverse complement strand
AATAACACTACAAAATACGAAAATAGAAATACAGAAAGTCTTCAATTTATAAAAATTATTATAAAATCTATTAATAATTCCTTAAATTCACTATTTATTATTTATGGAATTATTATTATAACATCTTTATTTATAAATATTATTACTGCAAATTTATATATTTCTTTATTTAATAAAAGTATAATAACTGGTTTAATTGAAATAACGCAAGGACTAAAATTAATATCTGAAACATCTATCGATATCTCTCAAAAATTAGCTTTAATTACTTTTTTTATATCATTTGGTGGAATTAGTATTCATATGCAAATAATGGGAATATTGTCTGAATATAAAATAAATTATTTTCTTTATTTCATATCAAGAATACTCCATGGAAGTATTGCTAGTTTATTAATATATTTTATTTCATTATTAATAAAAATATAAAAAAAGAATATGTCTCCATACTCTTAATTATTACCACGCATTGCTTTTTTACGATCATCTGCATTTAAAATTTTCTTTCTTAAACGAAAACTTATTGGTGTTACTTCAACTAATTCATCATTATTAATATAATCTAGGCAAGCCTCTAAACTCATAACACGAGGACGTTTTAAAACAACTGTATGATCGCTTCCTGAAGCCCGAGTGTTAGTTAAATTTTTACCTTTAACAACATTAATAGCGATATCATTATCATGATTATGTTCACCAACAATCATTCCTTCGTAAACCTCATCCCCTGGTTCAATAAACATTGTTCCACGTTCTTCTAATTGTCCTAAGGAATAAGCAGTAGCCTTACCATTTTCCATCGAAACTAAAACACCTAATTTACGTTCACCAACTAACATACTAGCCATTGGACGATATTCAAAGAAAGCATGATTCATAATTCCATAACCCTTTGTTAAAGTCATAAATTCCGTAGTAAACCCAATTAATCCACGAGATGGAATAATATAATTTAATCTTACTTGATTATCATGATTAACCATATTTTGTAAAATAGCATCTCTTCCACCTAAGGTTTCAATTACACCACCTACATAATCCGTTGGAATATCCATTTGTAATTCTTCAAAAGGTTCACATTTAACACCATCAATTTCTTTAATAATAACAGTAGGTTTTGATACTTGAAGTTCAAATCCTTCTCTTCGCATATTTTCAATTAAAATCGATAAATGTAATTCTCCACGACCTGATACCACAAAACTTTCTTGATCATAAGGAACTACTTTTAAACTTACATCACGTTCAGTTTCTTTCTTTAAACGTTCTTCAATTTTACGAACGGTTAATAACTTACCTTCACGACCAGCAAAAGGACTAGTATTAACTCCAAAATTCATCTGAAGCGTTGGTTCATCAATTCTTAGATGTGGAAGTGCTTCTTCTTTTCCTACTTCACACACAGTTTCCCCAACATTAATATCCGAAAGACCAGCAATTGCAATAAAATCACCTGCACTAGCTTCTTCTACTTCAATTCTTTTTAATCCTAAATAACCGAACATCTTTTGTATTCTAAATTGCTTAATACTACCATCTAATCTAATACATGAAGCCATTTGACCTACTTTTACTTTACCACGTTTGATAACACCAATCCCAATACGACCAACGAAATCATTATAATCAAGTAATGCTGGTTGAAATTGAAAACTTCCAGAAATATCAACATTAGGTGCTTTAATATGTTCCACAATTGTATCTAAAATATAATCCATAGTTTCTTCTTGCGTACTAAGTTCTGGACTTAAACTTGAAGTTCCATTAATAGCACTAGCATACACAATAGGAAACTCTAATTGATCAATATCGGCACCTAAATCAATAAATAAATCCATTACTTCGTCAATTACTTCTTTTGGACGAGCTGAATCCTTATCAATCTTATTAACCACCACAATTGGCGTAACTCCAGCTTCAAGGGCTTTCTTTAATACAAATCTTGTTTGCGGCATTGTTCCTTCATAAGCATCAACAACTAATAAAACACCATCAACCATGTTCATAATTCGTTCAACTTCACCACCAAAATCAGCATGTCCAGGAGTATCTAAAATATTAATTCGATATCCTTTATAATTAATCGCTGTTGGTTTCGCTAAAATAGTAATTCCTCTTTCATGTTCAATGTCATTAGAATCCATACTACCAATTTCTTCATTATCTCTAAAAGTCCCACTCATTTGTAATAATTTATCAACCAAAGTTGTTTTACCATGGTCAACATGGGCTATAATTGCAATATTTCTTATATTTTCCATTATTTCACTTCCCTTTTTTAAACTTCGTTAGTTTAGCATATATTTATTTAAAAATCAATTACTTTTCTTAATTTAATTTTAATTATTAACTTTCATCAATTCTTAAACAATTAATTCCCATTTTAAAATACTTTTTATCATAAATATTTCTTTTTTTATAATTAAATATTCTTGAATAACCA
>JAZULI010000020.1:0-4100 GCA_045603025.1 Bacilli bacterium | reverse complement strand
AATCTATCATATCCCACAAAAAAATTAGTAGTTTCATTTAAATCATTATTCATTGTAAAATTAACTTTAATTTTTTCATTTTGATATTTTATAATTCGTAAATTAGTTTTATATTCTTTTTCTTTATTTAAATATAATTCTAAAACACTTATAAAATAACTTAAGTTCAACTACATCACCCTATTTCTTTTATTATTACACTAATTATAGTATAACCACTTTATCTCTTTTAAATCAAATTAGATTACTTCACTATCATCATAATTATTTTCAAGTTTCACTAAAACCTCACGAGGTTTACTACCATTAACAGGTCCTATAATTCCACGTTCTTCTAGTAAATCAATAATTCTAGCAGCACGATTATATCCAAGTTTAAAACGCCTTTGTAAAAGTGAGGCACTAGCTTTTCCACTAGTTACTACAAATTCAACTATTTCATCATACAACGGATCATCATATTCTTCTTTAACATCTGTATTAGCATCTATTTTACCACTAGTAGTCGTACTATTTAAATTCATTAAATTCTCATCATATTGAGCCTTTTGTTGATTAATTGCATAATCAACTAATCTTTTAGTTTCCTCTTCAGTAATCCATGCCCCTTGAATACGCATTGGCGTATTTTCCCCACTTGGTAAAAATAACATATCACCACGACCTAACAGTTTTTCAGCGCCGGTCATATCTAAAATTGTTCTTGAATCAATTCCTGATGAAACCGCAAAACTAATTCGTGATGGAATATTTGCTTTGATAACTCCAGTAATTACATCCGTTGATGGTCTTTGAGTTGCAATAATTAAGTGAATACCTGCAGCACGAGCCATTTGCGTAATTCGCATAATTGAATCTTCTACTTCCTTTGAAGCAACTAACATTAAATCCGCAAGTTCATCAACAATTACAACAATATATGGCATCTTTGGAAGTTTTTCATTATCAGAAAGATCTTTGTTTTTTCTTTCCACCATATCATTATAACTACCAATATTCTTAACACCTTTTTCTTCAAAAACATCATATCTACGTTCCATCTCACTAACAATTTTAGCAAGAGCAACACTAGCTTTTTTAGGATCAGTTACAACTGGTGTTAATAAATGCGGAATACCATTATACATAGATAATTCTACTTTTTTAGGATCAACTAATAACAATTTAACTTCATCTGGTTTAGCCCTCATAATAATACTAGCTAAAATACAATTAATACAAACAGATTTACCAGAACCAGTAGAACCAGCTACTAATAAATGGGGTGTTTTATTAATCTCACAATACATTGTATTACTCATAATGTCTTTACCAAGCGCAACTAATAATTTATTATCACTTTTATCTTTTGGAAGACTTTCCATAATTTCTCTTATATAAACAACACTGGTTGTATCATTAGCAATTTCAATTCCAACTGTTGATTTACCAGGAATTGGTGCTAAAATACGAACATCTTTTTTTGCAAGCACTAAACTTATTTCTTTATTAATACTTGTTAACTTACTAAGTTTTGTTCCTGATTTTAATTCCAGTTCATATTGCGTAAAAGCAGGACCTACCGTTACCGCTACTACTTTACCAATAATACCAAATTCCCTTAAAACTTCTTCTAATTTTTGAATATTAGTTTCAATTCCCACTTGATTATTATTTTTAGATTTTTTAGGAACATCAAGAATAGTTGTTGAAGGTAAAATATAATTAGAATTTGATACTACTTCATTTTTAATTTCTTCCTTTATTTCCTCTTTAACTTCAAGTGATGGCTTATTTTTTAATTCTTCCATACTAGTAATAACAACTTTATTATTAGAATTAGATTCTTCTTTAACTACTTCATTACTATCATTAATTTTAATTTTAACAGAATCATTAACACGTCCTAACATATTATTATCTTCATCAGGAATATGGTGAGGAACTAACGCTTTACTCTTACCATACATTTTCTTAATTAAATCTACAATTGAGAATCCTGTAAATAAAATAATACCTGAACCAATTAAGACATAATAAATAATAACAGTTCCTTGATAATCAAACAAACTCATTAAAACACTTACAAAAATACCTCCAAGCATTCCACCACCAATATTTTTAAAAGCAATATCACGAGATGCACCTTCAACCGTACTAAAAACATTAACAACTTCATTAAAGGTTTCTTTTAAAATTGAAGTAGACTCTTTAATATTTTCCATATATGTTAAATGAAAAACCATTAAACAACCAATAACAATTAAATAAATACCTAATAATTTTGAATTTAAAAAGAATGGATATTCTTTATTAAAAATAATATATATACCTAAGATAATAATCCCAATTAATGGAACTAAATATAAACTTCCAAATAAAAATGCAAAAAAAGCACAAATTAATTTTCCACAAGGTCCATATCCGCATATTCCAAGAATTCCAATTAATATTAAAAGAATTCCATATAATTCAATACTATATTCAAAACTCTTTTTACTCTCTTTTTTTCTTTTTTTCTTAGCCATCCTATCACCTTACTATCACTAATAATATTATATAAAATTTAATATTTTTTTTCAATAAAAATATAATAAAAAAAGATACTAATTATTAGCATCTTGTTTTATTACTTCTTCTTTCTTATAGTATCCACATTTAACACATACTCTGTGAGGTTTAATCACTTCACCACAATTTGGACAAGTAGTTCTTGTCTTTGCAGTTAAAGCATTATGTGCTCTACGCATTCTTTTTCTAGTCTTTGATACTTTTCTAAATGGTACAGCCATTCTATCACTCCTTTCCTATTCTTTAAAGAAATCTTTAAATGGATTATTATTATTTTTATATTCCTCTTCGCTAATAACTTGATAATCATTATTTTTTACTTCCAATGATTCATCACTAATAGTAAACCTAAGTGGAATTTCCAATACAATATAATGCCATAAAAATTCAATTAAATCAAGTGATTTACAAGAATTTTCTAAATTTTCTTCAATATTTATTGTAAAGTTATAAGGAACTTCTTCAAAAGTTAAAGAATCATTTATTATCATTTCTCCTTCTACTTTTAAATTAATTACATAATTATCTTCTAAATCATACTTAATATTACCTAAAACAAAAATATCACTAAGTCTTATTATTTCACTATTTTCTAAATAATCATCTGGTATTTTAATTCTTTGATCTAATTTAATTTCATCTTTATAATTTAACTCTTGCAAATTAATTTCCATAAGTCCTCCAACGAAAATTATACACTATTCACTATTTAATTTCAAATAAAATAGCCAATGACTAAAATATGTGTTAAAATTAAAATGGTGATACAATGAAAAAAATAGGTATAATTTGTGAATATAATCCATTTCATAATGGTCATTTATATCATATAGAAAAAATAAAAGAACTTTTTCCAGATTCTTTAATAGTGTTGGTATTGTCTGGAAATTTTACTCAAAGAGGTGAAATATCATTAATTAATAAATGGGATAAAACTAAAATAGCACTAAATCACAATATTGATCTAGTCTTAGAACTACCTTTTGCATATGCCACTGAAAGCGCTGATACCTTTGCTAGTGGCGCTATTAGAATACTATCTTACTTTAATGTTGATTATTTAGTTTTTGGTAGTGAATGTGATGATATCGAAATATTTAAAGAACTCGCTAATATACAAATCAACAACAATGATTATGATAATCTAGTTAAAGAATATTTAGATTTAGGATATAACTATCCTACTAGTATGTCAAAAGCTTTAAATAATTTATGCAATTATACAATTAATAGCCCTAATGATTTATTAGGATTAAGTTATGTTAAACAAATTGTTTTACAGGAATCAGATATTATACCAGTAACAATTAAAAGAACTAATAATTATCACGATATTAATTTATCCGGAAATATTTCAAGTGCAACCAGTATTAGGAAAGCCTATTTTAATAACGAAGATATTAGTAATTATGTTCCAAACGACGTAATAAAATATTTAAAGAAAGAAAATTCCAATAATAAATACTTTGAATTATTAAAATATAAACTAATCAGTGAAATTGATGAATTAGACAAATATATGGATGTTTCAGAAGGCATTGATAAAAGAA
>JAZULI010000019.1:0-5857 GCA_045603025.1 Bacilli bacterium | reverse complement strand
TTTAAATAATTATATGATTCTTAATAATATTAAAATTAATCGTATTGTTTTAAATATTAAAAATGAACCATTAAGTTTTGTTGATAATAATTATTATCTTTTATTAAAAATAGATTTTAAGGAATTAGAAGTAAGTCATTTTAATACTATAATCGCTCCTAATATTAAAGAAATATCAAATCTTTATCGGAATAATTGGGGCTATTTATGGGAAAGTAAAATTGATTATGTCGAATATCAAATAAATCATTTAATTCATAAATATCCATTAATTTATGATACGGTTAATTATTATATTGGATTAGCGGAAAATGCTATTATGTATTTTAAAATGTTAGATTTATCGAAAGAAAGACTTTATATTAATCATCGGAGAGTTGGAACAGAAAAGGGCTTTTTTGATCCTAGTGAATTAGTTATTGATTATAAAGTTAGAGATTTAGCGGAGTTTATTAAATTTAATTTTTTTGTTAAGAAAATTAATACTAATAGTATTTTAGAGTATATAGGAAAGATTAATTTATCAAAAATGGATTATATATTATTATTTGTAAGACTTTTATTTCCAAGTTATTATTTTGATATTTATGATAAGGTTATAAATAATGTTTTAGAAGAGGAAAAGATATTAGAAATAACAAAGTATGCTAATGAGTATGAAGAATTATTATATAATGTTTATTTATTAGTAAGAAAGGATGTTAATATTATTGAAATAAGTTGGTTAAAAAAATATTAAATTATTTGCCTGTTAGATTTATTTATGATATACTAAATTTGTTAAGAATGGAGATGAATTTATGGGTTTAATTAAAGCAGCATTTAATGCCATTGGTGGAACACTTCATGATCAATGGGAAGATTATATTAAATGTGATAGTTTAAGCAATGATGTTTTGGTTGTTAAAAAAACAACAGATACTGGGGTTATTTCAAATAAGAGTAGAATTCAAGTTTCCCCTGGTCAAGTTGCCTTAATTTTTGATTCGGGAAAAATAGTTGATGCGACAGCGGAAGAAGGTATTTATACTTTCGATTCTAGTACTTCACCATCATTATTTGCTGGTCAATTCGGCGGAATGTTTAAGGAAATGTGGGAACGTTTTAAATTTGGTGGGGCCGCTGCTAAGGAACAAGCAATTTTCTTTGTTAATGTTAAGGAAATTCTAGATAATAAATTTGGTTCTAGTAGTCCAATGCCTTATAATGATCCAGTTTATCGTAATATTTATATTCGTTATCATGGACTTTATTCATTTAAAATAGCTGATCCATTTATGTTTGTTGGTAATATTGCTGGTAATGTAAGTGGTGAATATACAAAAGAAATGTTAATGAATCAAGCAAATGCGGAATTTGTTAATGCTTTTGATGTAGCATTATCTAGTTGTGCTAAGGAAGGTATTACTTTCTCAAGCCTACCTGGTGAACAATTACGTCTTGCTCGTCATATGAATGAAGCGCTTGATGAAGAATGGAAAAATCGTCGTGGAATGGAAGTTGTTAGTGTAGCTATTGAAAAGATTACTCCTGATGATGAAAGTCGTAGTCGTATTGAACAATTTGATACTGCTGCAATGTATGGAAGTAGTGAATATGCTGCTGGTAGAATGGTAGCTGCTACGGCAGAGGCGTTGGAAAATGCTGCTTCTAATGAAGGTGGTGCTGCTACTGGATTTATGGGTGTTGGCATGATGAATATGGCTGGTAATGCTATGGTTGGAAATCCACTTGAATATGTAAAACAAAATGAAGAAAAGAAAGAAGAAAAGAAAGTTTCTACTAATACATGCTCTAAATGTGGAAGTGTTGTAACTGGAAGATTCTGTTCTGAGTGTGGTACAGAATTTAAAAAAGAGAAATTCTGTTCTAAATGTGGAACTAAAGTAGATGGAAACTTCTGTTCTGAATGTGGAACGAAAGCTGAATAAGAATTGAGTTATCTCAATTCTTTTTTATTTTATATTTTATTGTAAATTGGGTTGCGTATAATTAAAAAAAAAGATACAATTAGAGTAGGAATTATGGTTTAAAAATAAAGGAGGGAATATGAAAGATAAAATCGATAAAGATAAAGCATTAGAAAATGTTTTAGCAGATTTAGAAAAACAATTTGGAAAAGGTGCCGTTATGCGACTTGGGGATAATCATCATGCGCAAGTTGAAGTTAGTTCTAGTGGTAGTCTAGCCCTAGATATTGCATTAGGCGCTGGTGGATATCCAAAAGGAAGAATTATTGAAATTTATGGACCAGAATCAAGTGGTAAAACAACGTTTGCTTTACATGCCATTGCGGAAGTACAAAAAAATGGTGGAAGAGCGGCATTCATTGATGCTGAACATGCACTTGATCCATTATATGCAAAGAATTTAGGAGTTAATATTAATGAATTATTATTAGCGCAACCTGATACAGGAGAACAGGCTTTGGAAATTTGCGAAGCTTTAGTTCGTAGTGAAGCAGTAAACATTGTAGTAATAGATTCCGTAGCAGCCTTAGTTCCGCAAGCAGAAATTGATGGGGAAATGGGGGATTCTCATGTTGGCTTACAAGCCCGTCTTATGAGTCAAGCTTTAAGAAAATTATCTGGAACAATTAATAAAACTAAAACAATTGCTATTTTCATTAATCAATTAAGAGAGAAAGTAGGTATTATGTTTGGTAATCCTGAAACAACTCCAGGTGGAAGAGCCTTAAAATTCTATGCTAGTGTCCGCTTAGATGTCAGAAAAAGTGAAGCAATTAAAGTTGGTGATAGTGTTATTGGTAGCAAAACAAATGTTAAAGTTGTTAAAAATAAAATTGCGCCACCATTTAAGATTGCAACGGTAGACATTATGTATGGTGAAGGTGTTAGTAAAGAAGGCGAATTAGTTGATTTAGGTGTTACTAGTGGAATTATTGATAAATCAGGTTCATGGTTTTCTTATAACAATGAAAAGATTGGTCAAGGAAAAGAAAATGTTAAAATGCTTTTAAAAGAAAATACTAAATTACGTAATGAAATTGAACAAAAAATTAGAGAATTTTACTCAATAAGTACAAAGAAAACTAAGTAATTGCTTGTTTTCTTTTTCTATGGTATAATTTCATTTATTGGAAGTGATTTCATGAGTGAAAATGTTGCTAAATTAATGCATTTAGAACAATTAATAATTAAATTTCTTGATGATAATCCTGATTTTGATGATCCAACTATTGATGAGCGATTTAATGAAACACATTTAGTTGATAAGTGTATTAATTTATTAAAGAAAATGAGTAATAAAGATGTTTTAGAATCTTTGAAAAGATTTGAATATATAAGAATGTTTGTTGATTTTAAAGTCTTTTTAAAAAAATATCTTATTGATAAAAAGAGTATTAAGGAAGATCCTAAAAATTGTATAATTGAATATGATAAATTAAATAATATTTGTATGACTATTTCTGAAATTAGTGATAATAAAAAAGATTTTTTATCATATATTAAAATTTTAGATGTTGATTCTTCTATTGAATGGTTATTAAAACATATGCCTAATGAGGATTTAATGGCATTATCTAATCGTACGGGTGATTGGACCGAAAAATTATATTATTATAGTTATTTAAAAAAATAAAGGAGATTATTCCTTTATTTTTTCTATGGCTTCTTTTAAAACATTAACCGAATTATTAAATTTTCTTTGTTCATCTTCTGTTAGATTTAAATCAATGCTTTTATATGATCCTTCTTTATTAATAATAGTTGGTTGACCAATAAATACGTCATTTTTCTTATTATATGAAGATACCGTTAGAATAGTATTTTCATCACCTAAAATAGCATTAGTTATTCTGGTTAGACTCATTCCAATCCCATAACTAGTATTTCCTTTTTTATCAATAATATTATAAGCAGCATTGCGAACATTTTCTTCTATTTTATCTTGTTGTTCTTTGGATAAATATTCACTTATATCACTAACCCCTACAGTTGAATTGCTCCACGAAACAAACTCACTATCACCATGTTCTCCTAAAACATAAGCATGAATGTTTTTGGTATTAATATTAATGGCATCACTAATTTCAAAACGTAGTCTTGCCGTATCTAAAGTAGTACCCGTTCCGATAACTTTTTCTTTTGAAAGACTGGAATACTTCCATGTTTGATAAGTTAAGACATCAACAGGATTAGTAGCGATAATAAAAATACCATTAAAATTATTCTTCATTACATTATTAATAATATCTTTAAAAATACGACTATTTTTATCAATTAAATCCATTCTTGTTTCATCTTCTTTTTGATTAGCGCCCGCTGCAATAACGACTAATTTTGCATCATGACAATCATGATAATCTCCCGCATAAATATTAATTTTTGATGGAGAATAAGCCAGTCCATGATTTAAATCCATCGCTTCACCTAGTGCTTTTTCTTTATTAATATCAATTAAAACTAACTCATTAACAAATGTTTTTTGATTAAGTAGGGAATAAGCATAACTCATTCCAACATTACCACAACCTATTATAACAACTTTATTATTCATAAATCCTCCTATAATTTTATTATACCATTATTTTCTAATTAAATTATCTTTTTGACTATTTTTTTTATTTATGTGTTATAATTATTTTGTGTCCTCGTAGCTCAGTAGGATAGAGCGAGTGCCTCCTAAGAAAGAAAAAGATTTAATAAAATCCTTGATTTTAAAGGGTGGACAGCATGTCTAATTTAGGACATTCGCGAAATTCGTCGCGAATTTATCAAAAACTATTTGAAAAAATGGTGAAAAATTTAAAAAAATAATATCATTTTAATAAAATATGTTAAAATGATATATATGTGTCTTCGTAACTCAGTTGAATAGAGTAATCCCCTCCTAAGGGATAAGTCATCGGTTTGAGTCCGATCGAGGACGCCATTTGAATTTTAAAATAGGATGTTTTGCCTATTTTTTTTATTATATTTATTATCACGGATACTAATGATAATCTAAAAGTATATTTTTTTGAAAAATTGTATAATTGTAGCTGGGAAAAAGATATATTTAGAAAAATTGTTTGATTTTTGAAAATAAAAATTTTTATATAAAATAATTGTCATATTAATGTCTAATGATTGTAAAATATATGATAGTTTAGTAAAATAATCACGAAAGCGGGGATAATATGCTAAAAGATGTTTTTGATGCATTAGAAATTACTAGTGTACAATATAATGAGGAAAGGAATGCTTTTGAAGATAAATTTGAAATTTATGGATTATCTTTTGAGTTAGAACGAGTATCGACTTATACAAATTGTTATGAATATGTTACTACGATAAAAGGAAATATTCCAAGCGAATTTTTGAAGGAGTTTATAAATAAATATTCAGATAAATTAAATATTAAATTTTCTAAAAAAAATAATATCATTAATGAATGTAAGATATTTGAAACTGATAGAATGATTTTAATAAAATTTATTACAGAATTACAGGACTATTATTTCCAAAAAAATAATGATGGATTCATTTCAAATCCACAGGTGGAAAAGCAAAAAGAAATATATGATAGGATACTTCAAAAATTGTTAAAGAAAAATTTAATCGATGAAAAAACTACATTGCCTTACATATCTGGGTTAATTAATAGTTTTTATGATAATAACTTTAGAAATAATGATGTAAATCAGTTAGATATAGAAATACAAGAAATTTTAGACCAACTAGATAATATTGAAATATACGATATTCAAAATTTAAAATATAATGATAAATGTGGAATTGTTCAAAATTCACTTTTTAATGAAATTTCTATTTCTAATCGTGAGACAAACACTACGATTAGTTCTTATAAAACAACACAGCCACATACTAAAATTTATAAAAGATATAGTATA
>JAZULI010000018.1:0-4226 GCA_045603025.1 Bacilli bacterium | reverse complement strand
TTTTCTTTATTTATATTATCTCTTGGAATAACTAAAACTTTATTTTTAAGAATTTCTTCAATATTCTTCCATAAGTGAAACTTTTCTAAATTATCAGATCCTATTATTAAGTTTAATTCATCATTTAAAAATATTTTATTAAGCTCATTTAATACTTGATAAGTATATGGTAAATGATTTAGTGTATCATCAACAATAATAATTTCATTTTCATAAACTTTCGCCATATTAATTCGGTGTTTTGTATCTATCAAATCTTGCTTATGCCAATAATTACCAGTTGGAATTATAATAACTTTATCAACATATTGATTTTCCATTAAGAACTTAACAACTTTAATATGACCTTTATGTATTGGATTAAAACTACCTACATATACACCTATTTTCATAACTACCTTCCTTTCCTATAAGTTGGAATATTAAACTTATGTTGATTATTATTATGTAATTTTTTAATTTTTATTCTTGTTTCTTCTTTCACATTATTAGGATTTTCCATATAAGTTGCAATATCTCGATAAGTTACACCCAATTTGTCTTCATCACTCATATTTGATAAACCATCACTTGGTGTCTTATATAATACCTTTTCAGGTACTTGTAATACTTTCCCTATTTTAATTACTTCTTCAACTGTAAAATCAGCGATTGGGGCAATATCATGAACAGAGTCTCCTCCTTTTGTAAAGTATCCTACATAAAGTTCACTTTTATTACTTGTACCTACTACTAAATATGGTTTATTTAATTTTTGACTATACATTGCTGCTAAGTAATATAATGTTGCCATTCTAAGTCTAGGTTTTAAATTAATATTACTATTAGTAGCATTTTTAATATCATATTCACCCATATTAGTGGCTTCATTTTGATATTCATCAAAGATTTTAGTTAAATCAAAGTTTACTAATTTAAATCCATAATAGTCACTAATAAGTTTAGCATCTGTTTTATCCTCTTCTTGTGAATGACATGGCATAGTAACACCAATTACATTTTCGCGTCCTAAAGCAGCGACCATTAAAGCAGCGACTACCGCTGAATCTTTACCACCACTTATTCCTAAAATTGCGCCTCCTAATTTATTTTTCTTATAGTAATCTCTTATAAACTCGATTACTTTTTTTGTTTCTTCTTTAGCATTAAACATAAATACCTCCTAATTTTTTAACTTTTTCAAATGTAATAATTGCATTAGATCCTTCAATGTAGCCTAAATCAATTAATTCAAGTGCTTCTTGAAAATAACATTTAAAATATTTTATATACTCACTTTCATCTAATTTTTGTTTTCCTATTTTAATACAATTAGTTGCTAAGAAACATTCGTTATATGCACTAGAACATCCCATATCTTGATAAAAGCCACCTAAACTAATGATTTCTTTCGCTTCATATCCAGTTTCTTCTTTTAATTCACGTCTTGCTGAATCAATTGCTTTTTCACCATCTTCAATATATCCTGCCGGTAAACCAATTCCAACAGTTTTTTTAGTAAATACTCTAGGTTCAATAACCAGTATTACTTCATTATCAGTGGTGATTGGTAGTACAATCGCTGCACTACCATTTTTATTACCCTTTAAAAGTTTTTCACGAGTAATAATTTCACCACTATTTAGTTTACAATCATAAACTTCACTTTTAATAAAGGATGGTTCTTTATTCTTTTTGGTAAACTCAATTGTTTTTAATGTTTCAAGATAATATTTTAATTCTTCTAATTTTTCTTTTCGCATAATTACTTATTACCTTTTAACTAATTGTTTTCCTTTTTCTTCTTGATTTGTATATAATGCAATTAATTCTTGTTTTAATTTTAATAGTTTTTTAGATAAGTCTACATAATATTCATGTGGATTACTTAATCTTTTAACTTCTGGATACAATGTTTCAAATTGTTCTTCACAATATTTTTTCGTTTCTTTTATTTTCGGTTGTTTGTAAACAAGTTTACCTTTTTTAAATATTGGTACTAATAATTCTTTAACATCGTAATTTTCTAAAGTTGTCTTTTTCCAAGTTTCAACTGGATGAACTAAAGTATATTTATCAAGTGGAATCTTTTCATCATATAATGCTACAACATCTCCTAAAGCATAACCTGTTTCTTTATCGTAAAAACGATATACTTTCTTAGCACCAGGGGTTGTTGTTTTAATAGAATCGTTACTTATTTTAATTTTAGGAATAATTTTTCCATCTTTAATCAAAGCAGATAATTTATAAACACCACCTACGCGTTCTTTAGGAGCTGCAATATTATCGCCACAACCAATTGAATCAATGCAGGCACCTTGTTTTAACAGTTCACTTATTGTATATTCATCTAATCCGTTAGATAAACAGATTGCTGCCTTTGTTAAACCTGATTCATCTAATATTCTTCGTACTTCTTTAGAAAGATATGCTAAATCCCCACTATCGATTCTAACACCTTTCATATGATATCCATTAGGAACAAGGTAATCGTTAGCAACTCTAATGCCGTTCGGAGTTCCACTTTGAAGAGTATTATAAGTATCTACTAAAAACACACAATTATCTGGATTTGCCTTAGCATAATTTAAGAATGCTTCGTATTCTGTGTCGGCTTCAGTTACTAAAGAGTGAGCCATTGTTCCAAAAAGAGGAACTCCGTATTTCTTGCCAGCAGCTACATTAGAAGTACCAACACATCCACCAATATATCCAAATTTACTTGCGTTAATCGCAGAATCAAGCCCTGGGGCACGACGAAGACCAAATTCCATTACTGGTATCCCCTTAGCTTCATTAGTAATTCTTTTAGCGGCCGTGGTTACTAAAGCTCCATGATTGAAACAATTAAGTAATGCTGATTCTATCATTTGAGCTTCAATCAATTTTGCTTTAACAACAAGTACTGGTTCATTAGGAAATACAGGGGTACCATTAGGTACAGCATATATATCACCTGTAAACTTTAAGTTCTTTAAATATTCAAGAAATTCTTCATTAAATACATCTAAACTCCTTAAAAATTCAATATCGTCTTCCTCAAATTTAAAATTTTTGACATATTCAATTATTTCATCTAAACCATTACTTATTGTATATCCGCCATTAAAAGGATTTTTACGAAAAAACAAATCGAAATATACAACTTCTTCTTTTTTACCTGACATAAAATAAGTTTGGGCCATTGTAAGTTCATAAAAATCCATAGCTATAGTTTTATTTTCCATAGTTAAATACCTTCTTTCTTAATTATTTCTTTTAATATTTGTGATTGATTTGTACAACTTTCAATTTGCTCATCTATTTTACTTATTGTATCTGAAAAAATCTTAAGTCTCTTTTTTTGTTCTTCTTTATTTTCTGATATTTCTTCGATTATCTGCATTGATGCTAGATAAACATTAGGAAACTTTCTCATACCGAATACTTCGCCTTTATCTACAAAATATGTCGACCATTCATTATTAATTTTACTAATGCATATACAATCATCAGCATATCCATAGTTTAAATATTGTGATTTCAAAATAATTGCATTTTCTAATGCGTAAATAATTTTTATCTCTTCACTACTTAAATCCATAATTTCAATTTCTTTTTCCATAATGTGCACCATTTTATCTTTCTTTTACCTTTTGTTTATTGTTTTCTTCTTGTTTTTTAAATTCATAGTTTTTTACAACTATTCCACATTGTTCCATTAATAAGAAGGCAATTTCGTTATAGTAGTCTTTTTTATGAAATGGTGCATCATATGTATCAACCGCTTCTTTATAAACAATTATTTCAGTATCAATACCCAATTCATTAAATAAATTTTTTAGTGGTATTGCAAAGTTCATAATACAAATATCTGTACAACAACCAGTAATAATTATTTCTTTAACATAATTGTTTAAAATAAAATTCATTACATCTTTTCCAAATAAAGCACTTGTTGAGTTTTTGTAAAACTTTAAACTATCTTTTAATGTTTCTTTTAATTCATCACAAGTTTCCGCTTCCTTAGTTCCATAAAGACAATGTGGTGGGAAATTTTTAAACTCTAAACTCTTTTCATTATGAGATTCTTTTACTTCTATTAATGTTCCTTTTTTTTCATTTATAATTTTTTTAATTGCTGGAACAATTCCTAAAATCTTCGAATCTGCTAAGGCACCTTCTTTCACAAATCCATTTACCATATCAATGATAAATATCATTCTTTCCTCTTGCATATTAATTTCTCCTTTCTTTTTAATACT
>JAZULI010000017.1:0-2409 GCA_045603025.1 Bacilli bacterium | reverse complement strand
TATTAAAAAACAAAAGAAAGCTAAATATTGTGATTTAGCAAGAAAGAATGCTCGTAAAAATAATAAGAACTGTAAAAAGAAATGCAATAATAAACAAGGTTCTAAGTAATCTTGTTTTTATTATGTAAATTTCTAGAATAATTATTAAAAAAAAAGTATAATAATTATGAGGTATTAGTATGGTAATAAAAGTATTAGTAGAATTATCCCATAAAAAAATAGATAAAACATTTTACTATTTAGTTAATGATAATTTAAAAGATAAAATTCAAGTTGGTATTCGAGTATTAGTGCCATTTGCATCATTAAAATTAGAAGGTTTTGTTTTAGAATTTGTTTCTGATTATGATGATGAATTTTCTTTAAAGGAAATTATTGATGTTTTAGATGATGAAGTTATTTTAAATAAGGAATTATTAGAATTGGGTAATTATATAAGTCAAAAAACATTATCGACCTTAATTAGTTCATATCAAGTAATGCTTCCCAAAGCATTAAAAGCTAAAGTAGGAAGTAGGGTATCTAAAAAAATAGAGTGTTATGTTATTATTAATGATTTAGGCAGTAGTGAATTTAGTAGTAAACAACAAATAATTATTGATTTAATAAAGAAAAATAGTCGGGTACTTTATCGTGATTTAAAGAAAATAAATACATCGGTTGATACATTAATTAAAAATGGTATTTTAAAAAAAGTATATGAAGAAGAATATCGCCTTAATAATGATTATGTAGGAGATATCGAAAAAAAAGTATTAACAAGTGAACAAATGGAAGTTACTAATGAAGTTATTAATAATTTAAATACAAATAATAAGTATTTACTTCATGGAGTTACTGGTAGTGGTAAAACAGAAGTTTATATGGAAATTATTGAAGAAGTTATTAAGAATGGAAAACAAGCTATTGTTCTAGTTCCAGAAATTAGTCTAACACCACAGATTGTTGAACGGTTTAAAAGGCGTTTTACTAAGCGAATTGCGATTCTTCATTCATCACTTAGTGATGGTGAAAAGTATGATGAATGGCGAAAGATTAAAAAGGGGGAAATTGATATTGTAATAGGTGCTAGAAGTGCTGTTTTTGCCCCTTGTAGTAATCTTGGAATTATTATTATTGATGAATGTCATAGTGATACTTATAAACAAGAAAATATGCCTCGTTATGATACATTAGATATCGCTAATTATCGAAGTGATTTTCATAATTGTCCTGTTTTATTAGGAAGTGCAACTCCTGATATTTCGTTATATGCTCGTGCTAGTAAAGGATTATATAAATTATTAGAATTAAAAAATCGGGTCGGAAATACTAAACTACCGAAGATTTATCTTTCTAGTATGATAGAAGAAGAACGAATTAAAAAAACTTGTTTTTCGAAACTTCTGTATGATAAAATGAATGATTCACTAGAACGGGGAGAACAAGTAATTTTATTTTTAAATCGCCGAGGATATTCTAGTATGATTAGTTGTAAAAATTGTGGTTATACAATGAAGTGTCCTAATTGTGATATATCTCTTACTTATCATAAAACAAATGATATGTTAAGATGTCATTATTGTGGTTATGCTACCAATATTATTAATAAATGTCCTATTTGTAATAGTGATTCAATTAGAAATTTAGGAAGTGGAACAGAAAAAATTGAAGAAGAATTAAAGTTATTATTTCCTAAATATAATGTTTTACGAATGGACTTTGATACAACTTCTAAAAAGGGGAGTCATGAAAAAATTGTTAAAGAATTTGGTAGTTTAAAATATCAAATATTATTAGGAACCCAAATGATTGCTAAAGGTCTAGATTTTCCTAATGTAACATTAGTTGGGGTAATAAATGCTGATACATCTTTAATGATCCCTTCTTATAAAAGTAGTGAAAAAACATTTCAATTATTGTGTCAAGTAGCAGGAAGAAGTGGTAGAAGTGATAAATTAGGTGAGGTTGTTATTCAAACTTTTAATAAAGATCATTATGCTATTATTCATGCCCAAAATAATAATTATTTAGATTTTTATAAGGATGAAATGAAAATTAGACTTATGAATAAATATCCACCATATTTTTATATGTTAAGTATTCTAGTTAAATCAAAAGAGTATAATTTAGTAAGTCTTGAAGCGAATAAAATTGCAAATATTTTAACAAGTAAATTACCTAATAGTATTATTTTAGGACCAACAGTCGCTCATCCTTTTAAAGTTAATAATATTTGTCGTTTTCGGATAATTGTTAAATATAAAGTAGAACCTAATTTATATGAAATTTTAAATAATATAAATAATCATTACCGAAATAATGATAAAATAAATTTAGAATATGATTTTGATCCTGATTTTTGAATAATTAAAGAGGAAAAACCATCTTCGGTTTTGTTGGGAGTAAAGAATGAGAAACTATTTGATT
>JAZULI010000016.1:0-1795 GCA_045603025.1 Bacilli bacterium | reverse complement strand
AGAAGTAAATGGAAAAGTATATGATGTTTTAGTTAATAAAAAAATAAGTACTAAGAATATTTATATTAGGGTTAAAGAAGATTTAGTTATTTATGTAACGGCAAATACTTTAACTAGTGATCGGAAGATAGAAGAAGTTTTAAAAAATAATTATAAGTTCATTGAAAAAATGATTGATAAATTTGAAAAAAAGAACTTAAAAAAGAATGATTTTTACTATTTAGGTAAAAAGTATAATATAGTTTATAGTAATAATAAAACGATTGTTTTAGGAGACGATGTTGTTTTAATTAATCCAAAATATGATATAAATAAATGGTATAAAAAAGAAGCTAGTATTATATTTAAAAATGAATTAGATAAAATATATAATATCTTTCCTTATCAAATACCATATCCTAGTTTAGTAATTAGAAGTATGAAGACAAGACATGGGGTATGTAATACAAAATTAAAAAAAATAACCTTGAACCTTGATTTAATTAAAAGAGATTTAATATATTTGGATTATGTTATTGTTCATGAATTAAGTCATTTAGTACATGCTAATCATTCGAAAGATTTTTGGAAGGTTGTAGAAGAAGTAATGCCTGATTATAAAAAGATTAGAAAGGAATTAAAAAATGAAGAGTAAAATTATTGATGGAAAAAAATATAGTTTAAAAGTAAAAGATGAATTAAAAGAAGAAGTTTCTCGATTAAAAGAAAAACCATATTTAGTTGTTGTTAGTGTTGGCGATAATCCGGCTAGCAAAGTATATGTAGGACAAAAAGAAAAAGCAGCTAACTATATTGGAATTAATTATAAACATTTGCATTTTGGTGAAATAAATGAAAATGATTTAATTAATGAAATTAATATATTAAACCAAGATGATAAAGTATCAGGAATTATTGTACAATTACCTTTACCGGAAGGACTTAATGAGGAGGTGATTGTTAATACAATTAATCCTAAAAAAGATGTTGATGGGCTAACTTATATTAATGCAGGACTTCTTTTAAATAATAAAGATTGTCTTATTAGTTGTACTCCTAAGGGAATTATGTACTTATTAAATGAAGAAGGTGTTGAATTAGAAGGTAAAAATGTAGTTGTTGTTGGAAGAAGCATTTTAGTTGGTAAACCAATGATGAATTTATTAATTAATGCCAATGCAACCGTTACATTGTGCCATTCTAGAACTAAAGATTTAGGAAACATTACTAAGAAAGCTGATATTTTAATTGTAGCAATAGGAAAAAAACATTTTATTACTCGTGATATGGTTAAAAAGGGAGCTGTAGTCATTGATGTTGGAATTAATCGCGTTGATGGTAAACTTTATGGTGATGTTTTCTTTGATGATGTTTATGATAAAGTAAAAAAAATCACTCCTGTACCAGGTGGAGTTGGACCAATGACGGTAGCAATGCTTATGCAAAATGTTTTAAAAACTTATAAAAACAATAAATATTTATAAATTAATTGGAAAATATTATTATGAGTTTTTTATTAATAATATAGAAATATATGAGGTTTACAATGAAAGATTATTTTACATTAATGGAAATATTAAGTGTAATGAAAAAACAAAATTTAAAAATTTTAGAACAATTAGGTATTTTTAGTGTTTTTTTAAGTGAAATAAAGGTAGATAATTATGTATTTGATTATATTGTTGATGATAAGAATATAATTTTAAAATATGGTGTAAATAGGGATTATAGTTTTAAATTGTTGAAAATATTAAAATTTTTAAGAGTTATTCATGATACTTTTGTTATGAAGTGTGATGATGGAAATTATTGTTTA
>JAZULI010000015.1:0-13413 GCA_045603025.1 Bacilli bacterium | reverse complement strand
TTATCATTTTGATTTAGAAAACTTTGATTTCTATCTAAATTCTTCTAATAAAAAGTGGCATAATATAAGAGATAAAAAGATAACATCAAATAAAAGTTTTGATGAATTATATGATTATGTTACAAACAAAGCTAGTAACATTATAAATTCTTTATATGATTATATTTATCTTGATGAGGAAATAGATTTAGATAATCTTTTAGAAAATAGATCTTATTCTAATGGATTAATTTTAAAATAGTTAATTATAATGACACAATATATCTTTTTGAATAAATTATATATAGGTGATTTTATGATTAATTATTTTTTTAATTTATCTCCTGTTATTCAGGCATTAATAGCAACACTTTTTACTTGGGGTGTTACAGCATTAGGAGCTTCTTTAGTTTTTTTCTTTAAAAAAATTAATAAAAATATTTTAGATGCAATGTTGGGAATTGCCGCTGGTGTAATGATTGCAGCCTCATTTTGGTCACTCTTATCACCGGCTTTAGAAATGGCTGATAATTTAAAAATAAATTCTGTTTTTACTGTTACTTTAGGTTTTATATCAGGAGGAATTTTATTATTTATTAGTGATCGCATCTTTAAAAAATTTGAACATAAATTTGAAAATAGTACTTTCAAAAGATCAGTTATGTTAATATCATCGATTACAATCCATAATATTCCTGAAGGTATTGCTGTAGGAGTTGCTTTTGGGTCAGTCTTATATAATTTAGAAGGTGCAACTTTATTATCCGCCTGTCTTCTTGCTTTAGGAATTGGTATTCAAAACTTTCCTGAAGGAACTGCGGTTAGTGTCCCTTTAAGACGTGACGGAATGAGTCGTAAAAAAGCATTCTTTTTTGGCCAATTAAGTGGTATTGTCGAGCCAATAAGTGGTGTATTAGGAGCTTTATTAGTCTTAAAAATAAGATACTTACTTCCCTTTCTTTTATCATTCGCAGCTGGGGCAATGATTTATGTCGTAGTTGAAGAATTAATTCCTGAAAGTCAAACTAATGAAAACAAAGATTTAATGGCAATTTCAACACTAATAGGTTTTTGTATAATGATGAGTTTAGATGTATTGCTAGGATAAAAAAACTGTTGTTTTTTCAACAGTTTTATTTTATATATAATTCATCTTTATAATCAAAAATTATCGTATCACCATACTTAATTTCATCATTAATAATTTTTTTAGCAAGTAAAGTTTCTAAAGTTCTTGAAACTAGTCTTTTTAATGGACGAGCACCATAATTTATATCATAACCAGATTCAATAAAATAGTTTCTTGCTGCATTAGTTAATTCTATGTTAATATTCTTATCTTTTAAGCGTTCTTCAATTTCTAAAATTATTTTATCTAATATTTGATAAATGACTTCTCTTGATAATGGATTAAAAACAATAATTTCATCAATACGATTAATAAATTCTGGTCGAAAATTTTGTTTTAATTCCATTAATACTTTATCATTTTCTCCATTTAAAGCATATTCACTACCTAAATTACTAGTCATAATAATAATAGTATTTTTAAAATCTACTGTTCTTCCATTAGAATCCGTAATTCGACCATCATCTAATATCTGTAATAATAAATTTAAAACTTCCGGATGAGCTTTTTCTATTTCATCAAATAATACTATACTATAAGGATTACGTCTTACTGCTTCCGTTAACTCGCCACCTTCTTCATACCCTATATACCCTGGAGGTGAACCAATAAGTCTTGATACACTAAACTTTTCCATATATTCAGACATATCAATTCTTACCATATGACTTTTATCATCAAATAAATGATATGCTAGTGTTTTGGCTACTTCTGTCTTACCAACACCTGTAGGACCTAAAAAGATAAATGAACCAATAGGACGATTAGGATCTTTTATTCCACTACGACTTTTTAATATTGAATCACTGACAAGCCTCAATGCTTCATCTTGACCGATAACATTTTTTTTCATATTTTCATATAAATTTAGAAGTTTTTCCTTTTCACCACTCATTAGTTTAGAAACAGGAATATTAGTCCATTTTGATATAACATTGCATATTTCTTCTTCAGAAACAGTATCACTTAATAAACGACTTTCATCTTGCATTTTTAACTCATTTAATTCTTTTTCTAGTTTTGGGATTTCTCCATGACGCAATCTTGCAGCAATTTCTAAATCATAATTGTTTTCTGCTTGATTTAATTTAAATTTAGCATCTTCCAATTCTTTTTTCTTAGACTTAATTTCATCATTAATAGATTTTTCTTTATTCCAAGATTCTTTTAGTAAAGACTCTTTTTCTTTCAGTTCTTTTAATTTTTCCTCTATTTCATTAAAACGTTTTTTACTTAATTCATCTTTTTCTTTTCTAATTGCTTGTTTTTCAATCTCTAAAGATAAAATTTCTCTTGTTAAAGTATCCAATTCAATAGGTACTGAATCCATTTGAACTCTAATAGTCGCACAAGCCTCATCCACTAAGTCTAATGCTTTATCTGGTAGATATCTATCTGTAATATAACGATTAGAAAGCGTAGCAGCCGCTATTAAGGCCTTATCATTAATAGTTACACCATGATGAATTTCGAAACGTTCTTTAAGTCCACGCAAAATAGTTATCGTATCTAAAACATTAGGTTCTGATACTTTTATCTTTTGGAATCTTCTTTCTAATGCACCATCTTTTTCAATATATTTACGATATTCATTTAAAGTAGTAGCCCCTATTACATGAATTTCCCCACGGGCAAGCATTGGTTTTAAAATATTACCAGTATCCATAGCACCTTCGGCGCCATTACCTACAATCATGTGAATTTCATCAATAAACATAATTATTTGACCTTCACTCTTTTTTATTTCATTTAAAACATTTTTTAAACGTTCTTCAAATTCTCCACGATATTTAGCGCCCGCTACTAATGATGCTAAATCAAGTTCCCAAACCTTCTTATCTTTTAAACTATTAGGAACATCACCTGCTATTATTCGGTTAGCAAGACCTTCAACTATTGCTGTTTTACCAACACCAGGTTCACCAATTAATACAGGATTGTTTTTAGTTTTTCTTGATAAAATACGCGTAATACTTCTAATTTCCTCATCACGACCAATAACAGGATCTATTTTGCCATTTTTAGCATCTAGTGTTATATCACGCCCATATTTTTCTAAAACATTTTGATTATCTTCTTGATTATTATTAAACATAATATCTCCCCTTCCTAATATGTTCATAATCACATATTTAATTCAATTATAGCATTATTTTAGCACTTGTCAAGTAAGAGTGCTAATTTATTATAAAAAAATAATATAGAATAATATCTATACTATTTTTATAAATTAATAATAACTATTTTATTAAACTTTTAAGTATTTCTTTACAGCACTAGCACTACCAAACATACCAACAATTATTCCAATACCTAAAATAAATGCTGAAGTTGAATAAATAACAATATTAGGCTCGGCTAAATTAATTATATCAGTAAACAACTTTCCACCTAAGAATGTATAAAATTCCGTATAACCAAAGACTACAAGAACAATTGGCAATATTGAACCAATTATACCTAAAATAACTCCTTCGGTAACAAAAGGTATTTTGATTGATAAGTTGCTTGCACCTACTAAACGCATAATTGAAATTTCTCTTTTACGTGAGAAAATAGTTAACTTAATCGTATTAATAATCAAAAACACGGTTACCAAAACTAAAGCAATAACTGAATAAAATGAAAATTTCTCAATTGCACTGAAAATATCTAGTAATTGTTCGACTAAATCTTCACCATAGCGAACTAATGTAACATTGGAAATATTTTTAATGGCCGTTGCTGTTTCACTAATTTTACTAACATCTTTTACTCTAACTAAAAATACATTTTGTAAAGGATTTTCTGTATCATCCCAATTTTCCATAATTGACTGGAATGTTTCATTATTTTCCATCATTTCTTGTTTGATATCAGCTTTACTTTTAGCTGTAACATGGGCAAAATTATCTAATCCCTTTATTTGTGTTTCAATATTTCTAATATCAAAATCATCCGCATCATTACTAACAAAAACAACAATCTCTAATTCACTTTCTAATTCATGAGTTATCTCATTAACATTTTTAGAAATAATTAAAGATAATCCTACAATAATTAAAGTAATTGTTATACATACAATAGAAGCAAGTGATAACGAAAAGTTTCTCCCGACACTCTTAAATGCATCACGAATACTTCTTCCAATAATTCTAAAGAATTTCATTTACATATTCCCCCTTCTTATAATCTTTAAACAAATGGCCATCTTTAAGGGCAATAACATGTTTTTTCATTCGATCAACAATTTCTCGGTCATGCGTAACCATTAAAACTGTTGTTCCTTCTTTTTTATTAATATCATCCAAAAGTTCAACAATTTCATTACTCATAACTGGATCAAGATTTCCTGTTGGTTCATCACAAATTAGAATTTTTGGTTCATTAACAATCGCTCTTGCAATAGCCACTCTTTGTTGTTCACCACCTGATAAATTATCTGGATAATCTCTTATTTTACTTTTTAAACCTACTAATTCAATAGCTTTTAAAACTTTAGGTCTTATTTCACTTTTCTTTTCGCCAATTACTTCAAGGGCAAAAGCGACATTTTCATAAACCGTAAGCTTTGGAAGTAAACGATAATCTTGAAAAACAATTCCTAATTTTCTTCTTAATTTATAAACATTCCCATTACGTAGTTTACCTACATTAATTCCCCCTAATTTAATAGTTCCAGAAGTAGGTTTTTCCTCACGATATAAAAGTTTAATTAATGTACTTTTACCACTACCACTTCCACCAATTATAAAAACAAAATCACCTTTTTCAATATCTAAATTAAAATCATACAATGCTGTAACACCATTTTTATATTGTTTAGTGACATTTCTTAATTCGATAAATGCCATATAATCACCATACTTTCAAATAAATTATAACACAAAATAAGAAAAATTTACATAAAATTGAAAACATTGATAATGTTTATAATTTTATGTAAACAATTACTAATAGAAAATTAATTAAATCAAAAGAAAAAGATGCAAAATGCATCATTAATTTTCACTACTAATCCGATATTTCAAAGATACTAAGTATCCAATTATGGCAAAGATTAGAAAAATCGATATCATAACTAAAATAGCATATGGGACACCAACTATTTTATCACGAATAAAAGTCAAAATTGCATCCATAACTATTTCACCAAATATTTAGCTGTTCTAACCATTTGTGTACTATATCCCATTTCATTATCATACCAAGCAACTACTTTGACTAATTGACGGCCATCAACTTCTAATACATCAGTTAAAAGACCATCAACTACACCACCAAAATGAGAACCAATAACATCACTAGAAACAATTGGATCTAATGTAAACTTAAGTGTTTCATTTTGACTTTGTTCAAATAAATTATTAATTTCTTCTTTAGTAGTATTTCGTTTTAATTCTAAAGTTAAATCAACAACAGAACCAGTTGATACTGGAACACGCATTGCACTTCCATCTAATTTACCAGATAAAGTTGGAATAACTAATCCAACGGCACTAGCAGCACCTGTTGATGATGGAATAATATTTTGAGCACAAGCACGACCACGACGAGCATATATGCCTTTTTTATGAGCGACATCAAGTGTAACTTGATCATTAGTATAAGCATGAACCGTTGTCATATATCCTTTTTCTATGCCAATATTGTCTTCTAGAACTTTTAATACTGGAGCAAGACAATTAGTAGTACAACTAGCAGCTGAAATAACATCTTCACTACCATCTAAAATATCATGATTAACGTTATATACAATAGTCTTTAAATCACCTTTTGCAGGCGCTGAGATAATTACTTTTTTAGCTCCTGCATCAATATGCGCATGCGCTTTATCATAAGAAGTAAATAAACCAGTACACTCAAAAACAACATCAATATCTAAATCTTTCCAAGGTAATAAACTTGGATCTTTCTCAGCATAAACTCTTATTTTTTTACCATCAACAACTATATTATTTTCATCATGAGTAATTTCATCTAACATATAATTGCCATGATTTGTATCATATTTTAATAAATAAGCAAGTTGTTCAGCATCCGTTAAATCATTAATTGCTACTACCTCTAATTCATCATCTTCTTCCATTAAACGGAATACTAATCTTCCAATTCTTCCAAAACCATTAATTGCTACTCTTTTCATATTTTTTTATCCTTTCTCTAAAAACAACTTCCTCCAATAAATTCTCTTAAAATTGAATCTTCTGGTATAGCCTCACTAGGAATTGGTAAGAAAACATTTAATATTTTAATTAATCTTCTTGCTTCTTCATAGTTTGGACTATCACTTTTTACTGAATATAAAAGTGGTAATACATAAGTTTTTAATACACAAAATTCATATATCAATGATGTATTAAATACAAAATCTGCTTCATCCTGATAAGGGAAAACATATATTTCTTCACCTTCACGAACATTATCCCATAATTCTAAAGTTTCATTAACATCATAACCTCTAGTTCGATTATCCCTAATCATCCTTCGTAAAAGACGATTATCAGTTGTTGACATCCTATTATCTTCATCAATATTTACCGCCGTTAATGGTGATAAATATATTTTAAATTTATGACTATTTTCAATATCAACAAGTAATTTAGGATTTAATGCATGAATACCTTCAATTAGCATAATATCTTTTTCATGAAGAGTCATTGTCTTTTTATATTCTTTTTCACCAGTTAAAAAATTAAATTCTGGCATTTTAACCGTTTTACCATTTAACAAATCAGTTATTGTTTTATTAAATAATTTTAAATCAACAGCTTCTAAACATTCAAAATCATACTCACCATTCGCTTTTCTTGGTGTATCAACTCTTTCATGAAAGAAATTATCCATTGATATCATTTTAGGAGATAATCCTAAACTTCTTAAATACATTGCAATTTTATTTGTTGTTGTTGTTTTTCCACTACTAGATGGACCTGCAACTAAAACTATTTTAATATCTTTACTATTCTTAGCAATTTTTTTAACATGATCCAATAATTTTCCATTTTGGAGAGTCTCTTGCATCCTAATTAAATCATTTATTTTTCCACTGGCAACAACGTTATTTAAATCATTTGAAGTCTCTACATTCATCATTTTTCCCCAATCTTTGGTTTCATCAAAAACTTCAAATAATTTTTTATGATGTTCATATTCTTTTATCTTGTCATTTATATAAAATGTAGGATATTTTAAAATAAATTCATTATTATTTAAATATTCAAGTTCAAACTCATCCAAACATGATGTTTCACTAGGCATTTTACTAAGAATATAATTGTACATATTTCCCATTTTATATAAATGAACATATGTACTAGGTAAATATTGTAATAACTCTACTTTATTAATACTTTCACTCTTTTTAAAATATTCAATTGCTTCATATTTTAAAACTGTAACTTTATGAATTGGTAAATTAGCCTCTACCAATGTTTTCATCTTATCAGTTATCTTTTTTAAATCATCTTTAGTTATTTTACTAGTTGTTTCAATACAAAGTGCTTTATCAGCAGAATGTTTAACAACTATCTTATTTTTCTTACCAAATACTTCATTAAATGCATATTTAGTTAAGAATATTAAACCTGCTAAATAAACACGATTAGCCGTCTTATCAGTTAAATCACAGAACTCAATATTATCTCCATCATAAGCAATATCAATTAATTCTCGATATCGATTATTAACTTTTGCTAAAACTATTTTATGAGGTCCTTCATGATTAAACATTTTACTTATTTCTAATAAAGTAGTATTTTTAGCAACTTCAATTTCCATTCCACCAACACTTACCTTAATATTCTCTATTAACATATTTACCTCCACCATAAGTATACCACAATTATCAATTATTTAAACGTATAAATTTTCTATGTTTACATAAGATAGTAAGGGTGATTTTATGAGTTTAGTACCAATTATTGTCGATAAAGAGCAAGGTGGAGAACGCAGTTATGATATTTTTTCTCGATTATTAAAAGATCGTATTATTATTTTAAGTGGCGAAATTGATGATACACTAGCTAATGTTATTGTAAGTGAATTATTATATTTAGACTCAATCAATCACAATGATATTAGTTTATATATCAATAGTCCGGGTGGTAGCATTACATCCGGAATGGCCATTATGGACACTATGAATTATATTAAAAGTGATGTTAAAACAATTTGTATCGGCTTAGCAGCATCTATGGCAGCATTTTTACTTTCTTGTGGAAAAAAAGGTAAACGATATATTTTACCTAATGCTGAAGTTATGATTCATCAACCACTTGGGGGTGTTCAAGGACAAGCAACTGAAATAAAAATTGTTGCAGAGCGAATCATAAGTTTACGAAAAAAATTAAATACCATGTTATCTCAAAATACTGGTCAGCCACTCGAGAAAATTGAACAAGATACTGAAAGAGATCACTTTCTAACTGCAAAAGAAAGTAAAGAATATGGTATCGTTGATGATATTTTAGAAAAAAAAGAAAAAGTATAAGTACTTCAAACGGTATTTATACTTTTTTTATTTTACTAGCAAATTCTTTTAATTTTCGAAAACGATGGTTAAGCCCCGACTTAGTTATCTCTTTACCAGTTTCAAAAGAAATAATTTCACTTAATTCCTGTAAGGATGATTCTGGATACTTTAAACGATATTCTAAAGCTTCAATTAATTTATCATCTAACAATTCTTTGCAACCATTTTCAATAATTACATTAATATCTTTTATTTGGTCATTACACGTTGCAATAACCTTTTCAATATTGGCTTGTTCCATATTATTAAGACGATTAGTCATATTTTTATGATCACGATATATCCTAATATCTTCATAATACATAACAGCGTTATTTGCCCCTATTATTCGCAAAAAATCACCATTTTTTTCTGCTTCTTTAACATATACCATATATTTTTTATCTTTTTTAGTAATTTTACTATTTAAATAAAACTCATTTAATAAATTAGATATTAATTCAGATTCATCCAATTTATTAATAAAAAATTCTAAATGATATCGACTAGTTTTAGGATCATTAATACTACCAACAGATAAAAAGATACCTTTTAAATAAGCTCTTTTTTCTTCTTCATTATCAATTATATATTCTTTAGGAACAATTAAATAATTAAAATTTTCATCAACAACCGATAAATCTTTTAATATTATTTCAATTTTTTCATTTATTTTTACAATATAAAGCCTATTTCGATTAAAAGCATTTTCCCTATCTTCAATTAATGGATTTATATTATATAACTCTTTAAATAATGAGTATATTCTTCTAGCTACCTTTGAATTTTCAGTGGTAATTTCTATTATATCTTTGGTATATTGTGAATTATTGCGAATAATTGCCGATAATTCCGCAATTTTCTCATTTTTATTTCCTTCAATTAAACATATTTCATTTTTAACATTCGACGTAAATGACATTATTTTCTATTTAACTCCTTTATAATACTAGTTGCTGCAATTGCCCCATCACTAGAAGCAGTAACCAATTGATACAAACTTTTTTTTACAATATCACCACAAGCATAAATACCTTTAATATTTGTTTCCATAAATTCATTAACCCTAACATAATTTTTATCAAGTTCTAACGGAAGATTAGCAAAAATATTAGGAGTACTTCCAATATAAATGAAAATTCCATTAGTTTTTAATGTCACCAATTCATTATCTTTTTTATAAACAATAGCATCTAATTTTCCATCTTTTTCAATTAATTCTTGCGTCATCGCTTCATAAATAATCTCAATATTTTCAGTATTATTTACATCTTCTAAATGCTCTTCTTTACATTTAAAATAGTTATATTTAGCCAAAATAGTTACTTTTTTACATAAAGTAGAAAGATATAATGCTTCTTCTAATGCAGAGTCACCAGTTCCAATTACACAAACTTCTTTATCTTTAAATAATGGACCATCACATAATGCACAATAACTAACACCATGACCAGTTAACTTTTCTTCATTTGGTAGGTTAAGTTTACGATTTTCTTTTCCAGTAGCTATAACAACAAAATTTGTTTCGTACTCTTTATTTTTCAATTTAACTATTTTTTTAGCATCTACTATTTCAATATCTTTAACTGTATCAAATAATACTTCAATATTATTTTCCTTCATTTGATCATATAATAGCATTGAAAATTCAGGACCAGTTACAGTCATTATTCCTGGATAATTTTTCACAGTACTAGCAGTATTAATAGCTCCACCGGGCATTCCTTTTTCAATTACTAAAACATTTTTATTTGCTCTTTTTAAATATAAGGCCGCTGTCATTCCCGCAATGCCTGCACCTATTATTATTACATCATATTTCATTTTTCTACCTCATTATATAATTCATTTTTTCTTGATCTTATCAGTAATATTATACCACTAATTACTAAAAAAATTGATATTAATTGCGCAATACGAATACTACCTAACATTAAACTATCAGTACGAAGACTTTCAACAAAAAATCTAACTATACCATACCATATTAAATAAATTGATAACAAGAATCCATCTTTAATCTTTCGATTTCTTCTTAAAATAATTAATACAATAAAACAAATTAAGTTAAGCAAAGATTCATATAAGAAAGTAGGATGATAATACATACCATTAATATACATACCTTTAATAATAAAATCTGGCAAATGTAATTGTTGTAAAAAATTCAAACTAACATTTCCACCATGAGCTTCACCATTAAAAAAATTACCCCACCTTCCAATAACTTGTCCTATTATTAATGAAACACAACCAATATCTAATACTTTTAATATAGGCATTTTTTTCTTTTTACAAAAATAAACCATAGTTATAGAAGCCCCAATTATCGCCCCATGAATAGCCATTCCACCATTCCAAACCATTAATATTTCTATAGCATTTTTAAGATAATAATCTAAATTAAATAAAACATAATATAGTCTTGCACCTAATAAACCAAAAATAATGGCATAAAAAACCATATTAAAAAAATCTTCTTTATTTATATTGTGTCTTTTAACCTCAAAATAAGCAATAATAGAGCCAACTAAAACACCGCTAAGCATGGTTAATGAATACCAATATATTTGTACAAATCCTAAATCTATTGCAACACGATTCATAAAATCACCTACAAATAGTATATTATAACTTTGAAAGTTTTACAATTTTTTAAGAAAAAAAGGATGAAAATTCATCCTACTTACATTCAAAATATCTAACATATCCTTGATATCCAGTTATATTTCCACTTTCATCTTTAATACATTCTCTAGCCCATGTTGAACCATTTTTTTCTGCTGTTGCTCGTGAATAGCAATTTCCCTCACTAGCAGTCCCTTTATACCATCCTGTATAACTACAAGTTATACTACAACTATTGGTATTTCCAGAGTTATCTTTTACATAATATGTATGTTTTCCAGCAGTAACATCAGTTTTTTCTTTAGTATTAGTTCCCGAATAATTACTACTAAATCCGTAATACACTAATCCACTTCCACCTTTATCAGTAACCGTTGCTGTTATTTTTTTATCAGAATATGTTAATGTACAAGTAGGTTTAATTTGATCAATTACAACTTTATAAGTCTGACTTTTAGAGCTATTACCAACTTTATCATAAGCAACTAAATTATCACTTTCAGCACTTTTTTCATATGTCTTACATACATTATTTTCTTTGCATCCACTCTGAGTATCATTACAAATAGCACATATAGCTATTTTTTTTTCATTAGTATAAATTGTTGTATCAGAGATATCTAATTTAATAGTTGGAGCAGTATTATCAATTTTTAAAGAAACATCTTTTTTAATCTCTTTATCATTTTTATCAACAACAACAATAGTTATTTTTTTCTCACCATTTCCACTAACAGCAATTTTATTAGAACCCGTAATATCCTTATATTCACAATTATTGGTACAATTAGTAGCATATTTTACATTTTTTATGTACTCTTCATTAGTAAACGTTAAATTAATAACTGGATTATTTTTATACCATCCATTAGTTGATGAAGGTAAACTATATTGAAAATCGACATTGGGATTTACATTAATATCAGTATTGTCATTTTTAGTTACATTAACAATACATTCATCACTATAAATATTATTTAAAGCATCAGTATAAGTAACTTTAACAACAGCATTACCTTCGTTAACAGCATTAATTATCCCAATTTCATTTACCGTAACAACATTTACATCACTTGATTCAAAAATAAAAATCGGATTTTCATCTTCAATACCTACAGTATTAACTTGAAGTTGATGTTGATTTCCACTAATTATTTCTACCATCTCATCAACGATAACCATTTTTTTAGTTTCAGACTTATTTTTATCTGAAAATTTTATAAACAAAAAGGCTAAAATTACAATCAAGATAAGTAACAATACAATTATTATTATAATTGGTTTTCGACTTTTACCTTTATTACTATCTAAAACGACTTCTTTATTATAGTCATAATCATATGTAAATTCCACATCATCATTCTCATATTCACTATTATTCATATTATCACCAAATATAGCATATCACATATCATATTCAAAAACAATATTATAAATTATCAAACTATAAAAAAATCAAAAGGTCAAAATTGTTAACAATATGTCATAATTCAAACTGCCAGTTTGTATAATTTGCTATGATATTTTGAAATAATATAACTGGTGGTTTTAATGAAAAATAAAGCAAATTTTCACGATGATTACTATTATTATGATATTGTCAGAAAAAACATCAGAAAATATCGTCTACTAAGTGGTAAAACTCAACAACAATTAGCCGACGATATTGATGTTACAATGCACTATATTTCGCAAATTGAAAGTGCAAATCCAAATAAATATTTTACTTTAGTAATTATTGGAAGAATCGCTGATGCCTTAAATATTGATATAAGAAAATTATTTGATGACATCGAAGATTAATAGTATAATTTTTTATACTATTTTTTTATTAGATATTATTTCATTTATTGATTCATAAATATCTTTCATAGTTTGAATATTATTTATAGAAGAATATTTTAAATTAATTATTTCATTATCTTTTTTCAAATAAATTTTCATCAATAAATTTTTATAATTTTTTTCATTATATTTAGAATCACTAAGTAATAAATCAAATTCAAAAGATGTAATTATCTTATTATTAAAATATATTTTACAACTATCAATTTCATTATATGAAAATATTCTAATGTCAGGCAAACATAAAAGCTTTGTTTTTTTATATACAAATGTATCATAAATTATTATTTTCCTATGTATATTATCAAACAATATATTACCAAGAAAAATTCTTTGATTA
>JAZULI010000014.1:0-1939 GCA_045603025.1 Bacilli bacterium | reverse complement strand
CTTACTAACTTCCTAATCTCTGGAATAGATACTTTTAAATAATTTGATAACTCTTTTATATCGCATAATTCTTTTGTCATTTCAAATCCTCCTAACTTGTGGCTAAAAAGCCTCTTTTTCACTCGAGCAACTATAGAATAACAATTTTGAGAAAATAAAAAAATATGAAAGTATAGCCCAAAATTATACACTTTTTGAAACTAAAAAACCCTTTATTGATAAGGGCTAGAACTATTTTGACAACCGATTTTTTCCTAAAAATAGGTTCATTTTAGGGTATTTTAACTATCAAAAAACTTTGCTATGATGAAATCACAAAGGAAGTCGCGACACTTTGTAAAATAGAAAGGATGTGTATTATGGCACAAATTAAAGAAGAAGAAAAAAAGACTATTAAGGGGCAAGAAGATAGCACTAATGCTAAAGACAACAACAAACCTAAAAAGAAAAAAGAAAGGAACGATATAAACGAGAAAGAATTAAAACTAGATTTAGAACAAGAGATAGCCGAAGTTATAATATATCACTATACTAATGCTAGGGCTAAAACTAGCGAGGTAAAAAGATTTATAAACTATTTAAGACATTGTTCTAAAGACAACAAATCAAATAATAGTTTTGTTAATCGTGCTTATGGTTTATACCAATATCTAATAGAACAATATAGCAACTTTGTTGAGTTAGATAAAATAATGAGTGTAAAATAGCATAACTTAACTAGTAAAGAGCATTTTTTAACTACTAAAGTGGTAAAAAGTGCTTTTTTTTGCTATAATATACCACAACTTAAACAAAGGGGGCTTTATTTATGGTTGAAAAACAAAGGGTTCTTACTGATGATACATTTTATCGTAGCAAATATGTTGATATGATACAAAGACACTATGGTATTAAAGATTTAAGAAAAGAAAGTCAAAAAGAAGATAGCGAGTTTTACGGACAATATGACATATTAAAGGACATATTCCAGACATTTATAATTGTCTTTAAATGTTTTTATAGTGATAGTAATGTTGGCTTAGAAGCACACGCTAAAAAGGCTCGTGAAGAAATTGAAAAGTTAATCTATAAAAATGAAACATCACAAAAGCACAAATATAGTTCTAATGCTATCAAAGAATTATGTGATACACGAGCAAGAAGACTTTATAAGTTAATGGAAAAATGGCGAAATGATGAATTACTAGACATCAAGACTAATAAAACTAAATTTCTTACTAGGCTTGAAAAAGAAATGAAAGAACTTATGGAAGTTGGTTTTGATGATATTGTTGTTGATAACATAACATACAAGAAAAATAGTGTTAAGTATTACAAAGGCTTTAAAAAATACATAAGCAAGTTTGATTTTATATATAGCAAACGAGATGATTTCATCAAAGATTTTAAAGAAAACTATTACAAGCATAATGGTATTGACTTAACTGATGATGATATAGAAAGTCTTACAAAGATATTTACTACTATTAGTCACGGAAACAATGGCTTTATAAATGTTATAACTGAGAGTTCAATAGATACTTCAAATCTAAATTATAGGTTAAGCGATGAAGAGATTTATAAAATATATCTAAATCAAAATGGAATAAATTATGATAGTGCTAATTACTTAATCAATGTTAGTGCTTTTAGGATGGCACTAGAACTTTTATATAAAAAAGTAAATGATAGAATCGGTTTAGACTTTATAGAGGTATTATGTGGCTATGATTTATTCTCTTTCTTGACTATATGCGAAGAAACAATTTTGAGCGATGAAATAAAGTTTAGTTTTGTAGCAAATGATATGAATAAAATATTGAAAGACTTAAAGGATGTATATAGTGTTTTAACAACAACACAAATGTCTTTAAGTGAAGTAAAAGAAGATAACCAAAGGTATTATAAAGAAACTCTTATACCAGCATACGAAATCATTAAAGATATTATAAAGAGAAAC
>JAZULI010000013.1:0-3267 GCA_045603025.1 Bacilli bacterium | reverse complement strand
TTAAAAGGATTTTGTGATAAAAGTTCTAAACGTATTAATAAGATAAATGATTTTTTGGGTAAAGATAAGTATTTAAAAGACCAATGTGCTTATAAATGCAAGTATTTTGTGTTAAAAAAAGTCAAAAATACTTGAAAATGTTCAATAAATAGTCTACAATGGTTTTAGATGATATAGGGAGGATATATATGGAAGATAAAAAAATGATGACAACTATTTTACCTGACGGTTCAAAAGAAGAAGTAGAGGTACTATTAACTTTTAAATTTAATGACAATAATAATGAATACGTTATATATACAAAAAATGAAGTTGATGATGTAGGTAATGTAACAATTTATATTTCTAAAATTGATCGTAGTACAGGTAGCATTGTCTTAAATACTGTTAGTGATAACGAAGAATGGAATAGAATTAAATCAGTGTTACGTGAACTTTCAAAAAATGAATAGGGGGGCATTATGGATATTACATATTTAGAGGTACTGGTCAATCCTTCAAAAGTTGATCATAAGCCAGCAAAAATAAGTCAAGAAAAATTAAATAATTTGAAAAATAATTATAAAAATAATTTAAAAGTAACTGCTCCTACTGTTGAAACTAATATAGCTAAAGAACCTGTTAATGTTGTTCCAGTAAAAGAGGAAACTCAAGTAATGGTTGCTAGCATGCCAACTGATAATTACGGTGATGTAGTAAATATGTTTGGGTTAGGAGTATATGAAAAAAGTTTTGATGAACTTAATTTAACAGGTGCTCGAAAAATTCGAATTAATAGTAAATTACCTAAGCATATTAGGCTTTTATCAGAGAAATTTGCCAGTGGTAAGTTAGAAAATTTAGGTATACCTAAAGAAGAAAATGTTGTATCTATGCCAACTGTTTCGAAAGTAGAAACTACGAGTGTATCAAATGAAGTTGTTGAAAATAAAGAAGAATCAAATGTTGTTGAATTTCCAAATGTTACGCAAGTACAAAATACAACTATGCCTGTAAAAGATTCTGTTTCACCTTCAGTTGATGATTATTTACAAAAAGAAATGCCAAAAGATGATAGTGTAATTACGCAATTAACTGGTGATGTTGAAAGTTTAAAGAAAGAAGCAGAAAAAAGATCTGCTATTTTAGAACAATTAGAAGCTAAATATAACGAATTAAAAAGTAAACGTGAACAACGTATTAAAGATCTAGAGGAAGAAAAATTAAGTTATACGGCAACGTTAGAAGGTTTAACTGAACGTATTAGAAATTTACAAGAGGCTATTGAAAAAGAAGAACAAACTTTATCTGGTTATAGTAAAGCGGCTTAAAGATAGAAAATTCTATCTTTTTTTTCTTTTTTATAGTATATTATTAATGTAGGAGTTATGTATGAAAAATATATTATTTAAATTTACATATTGGTTATTAGTGATTTTGTTTTTAGAATTTTCTTTTTCTTTTTTAATGTTTGATACTTTTCTTAGAAGTTCAATAATTAATATTTTCTTATATTCTTTAATAATTGCGTCAATTCTTAGCTTAATTACGGGCATCTTTAAAGGAAAATTTGATTTAGTTATCCATTATATTATTTTAATTATTTTAGGGATTTTATATAGTTTACAATTTGTTTTTTATAAAACACTTAAATCATTTTTTTCATTAAGTGTTTTAGGAATAGGGGACCAATTAGGAGACTTTGTTGGTGAAACAGTTAAATCAATATTAATTAATTCTTACGGTATTTTAAAATTTATGTTACCATTAATTTTGTTTATTATATGGAAAAGAAAACATGAATTAAAACAAAATAAACTTTATAATTATTTAACTTATTGTTTAATATTAATTGTTTCTATAAGTTTGTACATTGTTAATATAAATCTTCAAAAAGATTATGATATGTCTATTTATAGTTTATATCACAATATTAATGATATTTCTTTAAATATTGAAAAAACTGGTGTATTATCATCATACAGTTTAGATATATATCGTAGTATTTTTGGTTTTGAACCTCCTTTAGTGGAAACAGAAACGCAAATTATTGAAAAAGAAACAGTATTTAAATATGATGATAATTTATTGGATTTAACATTTGATAAAACAAGTAATAGTTCTTTTAATAAAATTAATAATTATATTAAAAGTGATGTTGCTACTAGTAAAAATGAATATACTGGTTTATTTGAAGATTATAATTTAATTTATATCACGGCTGAAAGTTTTTCAGAAATTGGTATTTCGGAGGAATTAACACCAACTTTATATAAATTAGTTAATTCAGGATTAACATTTAATAATTTTTATACACCAAATAATCTAAGTACTATTGGGGGAGAATTTCAGTCTTTAACAGGATTATTTGCCGATAATTCAATTTTAACTACTTGGCGTGATGGGAATAATTATTTTCCTTATGGTTTAGGAACTGTTTTTAAGAATAAAGGATATAATACATATGCTTATCATAATAATTGGTATCAATTCCAAGATCGTCATAAATATTTTAAAAGTCAAGGATTTACTAATTATTTAGGTTGCGGTAATGGTTTAGAGAAACTTATGAATTGTGATAGATGGCCTGAGAGTGATTTAGAAATGATGAAAGCTACAACTTCGAAATATATAAATAGCGATAAGCCTTTTTTAGCGTATTATATGACGGTATCTGGACATTTTGGTTATACATTTAGTGGTAATAGTATGGCTTTAAAAAATAAAAAGTATGTTAATGATTTACCTTATAATGAAAATATTAAAGCTTATATTGCTACTCAAATTGAACTTGATCGGGCTTTAGAATACTTAATTAGTGAACTAGAAAAAACTGGTAAACTTGATAATACAGTTATTGTTTTATTAGCCGATCATTATCCATATAATTTATCTTTAAATAATATAAATGCGTTATCCTCTTATAAACGTGATAATAATATTGAAGTTAATCATAATGCTTTAATTATTTGGAATAATAAATTAGCTAAAAAAGATATTGATAAAGTATGTATGTCTTTAGATGTTTTACCAACAGTTTTAAATTTATTTAATATTTCATATGATTCTAGATTATTAATGGGTAAAGATATTTTTTCCAATCATGAAGGACTTGCGTTCTTTGCAAATCATTCATGGGTAACTGATAGTGGAACATATTATGCTAATACTAATAAATTTGCTGCTAAAAAAGAAGTTTCAGATAATTATGTAGATAATATTAATAATATAGTTAATAATCGAGCAACTATGAGTAAATTAATTGTTAAAAATAATTATTATAAATAT
>JAZULI010000012.1:0-3609 GCA_045603025.1 Bacilli bacterium | reverse complement strand
ATTTAAAATATTTGGAAGTTCTAATAATTTTATTAAAATATCTCTTACTTCTACATTAGGTATAAGTTTAATTTCATAATTATCTATATTATTTTTCTTTAAAAGAGATTTAATTCTTACTAAGGTATATAAAATATATGGACCAGTCTTTCCTTCTAAAGAAGAAAACTTAACCGGATCAAAAATATAATCAGTTTTACGATATGGTAATAAATCTGCATATTTTAAAGTCGCAATAGATAAAGTATCCGCAATTTGTTCACGTTCTTCACCTGTTATTTCATCTTTAATTTTCTTTTCTACTTCATCACGAATTAAATCAATTAAAGCATCAAGTTCCATTACCCCGCCATCACGTGTTTTGTATGGCTTACCATCCATACCATTAATTGTTCCAAAACCATAATGAACTAGTTTTAAGTTTGGAGATACTAATTTAGTTTTATAACTAGCTCTAAATACTTGTTCAAAATACAAACTTTGACGTTCATCAACAACATACCATATTTCATCTAATGGGAAACGTTTAATTCTTGATAAGATAGTTCCCAAATCACGAGTTGCATAAATAGTGGCACCATCATTTTTAATAACCATTAATGGAGGAAGTGGTTTATTATCATCGTCATTTTTAATATCACAAACTAAAGCTCCATCTGATTCATATAAATAAGGTTTCATTATTTCAAGAAGTTCAGGAATTTCTTTAAAGGCATCAAGTTCCCCTTCCCATAATTCAAAATGACAATTCAATTTATCATATGTCTTTTTAATAACTTCACTAGAAACAGCAACCATTTGTTTCCATAAAGCTGTATATGCCGGATGTCCTTTATCAATTTCAGCCGTTATCTCTCGAACAAGTTTCATTCTTTCTTCATCATCTTTAGCAGCAAGTGATGCTTTGGGATACATTTCCCCTAAATCTTTAGCCGTTAAATTAACTTTAGGATATTCCCCTTTAAATTCAGGATCAAAAAATGGTAAATTTGGTTCTCTTAACATTAACTCTGAAATAAGCATTCCAGCTTGTCTTCCTAAATCACCTAAATGAACATCACCAATAACATTATGACCTAAAACTTTTGCAAGACGTTTTAACGCTTCACCAATATTAGCAGATCTCATATGACCAACATGTAAAGCCTTCGCTGCATTCGCACCACCATAATCAACTAAAATATTTTTAGGTTCATGTTTTATAATTAGTTTTTCAAAATCATCAATACCTTTATTTAAATATTCAATTAAAACCTCATCATTAAAACTTACATTAATAAAACCAGGACCTGCAATATTTACATTAACAAAACGAGAATCTAATTTTTCCACAATTTTGTTAGCAACTTCTCTTGGATTTTCATGATTAGCCTTTCCTAAGGCAAAAGCTTCATTAATTTGAAATTGACCTAATTCAGGTCTTCCTGATACTTCTAACTTAACAAAATCAAGTTCATATCCCAATTCCTTAATAATACCTAATAAATACTTTTCTGTTTCTTTAATTAAACTCATATTATCACCCTTTCAATAATAAAAAAATTCTATTAACGTAGGCGTGAATTAACACGGTACCATCCTACTTCAATAGAATTCTATCCTTTTTTGTTTTAACGCTGCTAGCGATAAGCTCCAAAGTGCGTTCATATAACCTTGTTAATAACTTCCACTACCCGTTATCTTTCTATAAACAGTATTTATACTACTACTCTTCTTCTTCGCTCTTGCCTATATAATATAACATAAATCCATTTTTGTCAAAGATATTTTTTCAATAGTTTATAAACTAAATTAATTGGTAATCCAACAACTGTATAATAATTACCTTCAATCTTTTTTACATATTTACCAAATTCTTCTTGGATTCCATAAGCACCTGCCATATCACAAACATCATTTTTTAAAACCCATTCATTAATTTCTAAATCATTAATTTCTTCTAAATATACTTTAGTAACATCATAAAGTTTTTCTTCATAATATTTATTATCTTTAAAAACTAAAACTGAAATAGATGTAATTACTTCATGCATCTCTCCACTTAATTCTTTTAACATTATTATGGCATCATCTTTACTTTTAGGTTTTCCTAATACTTTATCATTATATTTAACAATAGTATCAGAACCTATAATAATACGATTTCCTGAAGTTTTATTATAAACATTTAATGCCTTTTGATAACTAATATCTAAACATTGTTCATATATTGTTTTATTAATATCATATTTTTCTTCATCATTACTTATAACTACTTCAAATGGAATATTTAACATTTTCATTAATTCAAATCTTCGTTTAGAAGCACTACCTAGAATAATTTTCATAAATCACCTAACACCCTATATTACTATAATTATTTTTAGAAATACAAATATATTTTTCTAAAACATCTTTAATATCTTTTGGATAATCTAAATTAGCATAACCAATTTTAGGATCTATATATTTAAAATAATAATACCTTACACTATCTGCAAAAAATTCTCTAATATTACTATAACTATAATCTCTAAATGGTCTATTTGAATTATTTTTATACTTACTATATAAATTTATATAATCATTTTGATCAGAAATATTTTTTTCAAAATAATTACTATAATAGAAATCCCAAGTATGAGCAAGTTCATGAACCATTGTTGGATAATATTCACTATTAAATGCAACTGGACACTTCACATCAACTAATCTTAAAGGATTAGGACCATAATTCATTCCCATATAATTACTTCCCCATAAACTATCAAAAGTATTACTATTAATAAAAGTAATCTTAGAACCAATTAATAAATATTTAGCTTTATTATTAATATTATCTAAATAATTTAAATATTCATTATAAACACTACTACTACATCCTTCTTCAACTTCAATAACAATACCATATTTATTAAAAGTTTTAGAAATTTTAAGAGTTTGACTACGAGTTAAAGTATTATAAATAGGATACAAAACAGTATCTTTTTTTAATAAATAAGTTTGATTAGGAAAAACTATACCTGTTAATGAATCATTTCTTAAAGAATAACCACGATTTTCATAACCCTTTTTATTATAATTAGGTATTTTAACTGTACAACTATTTTCTTTATTATATACCTTACAACTTAGTTGATTACTTTCAAGATAATCTAAATTATTATCCGCAATTGTCAATATATTTTCCGAATAAGTTATTGCATAAAATATTTGATTACTATTTAAATTTACTTTTTCACCAACATTATATTTAGCATAATTAACATTTTCAGTATTCCATCCTAAAACATAACCATCTTCTTTTAAAATATTAGGTAAAGTAATTTCACAACCAGAAGATTTACTATTACAAGATAGACTACTAGTTCCAATAGATGTTGCCCCGTTTCGATCAAATATTGCCGTATAAGTAACAATATCAGCATTATTATCATTTTGATTAATACCAACACCAAAATTTTTATTAGGATTATATCGAAGAAAAAATGAATACGAAAAATACATCGTCATACAAATAACCATGATAAATACTACATATAAAATTAAATTAGACAAACTTCTATTCTTCATATTCTCACTATTTTAGTATAACACATCAATAAGAAAAAATATATAAAAATAATGAAT
>JAZULI010000011.1:0-5518 GCA_045603025.1 Bacilli bacterium | reverse complement strand
ATACTGCACTATTTATTACTATAATCGATATTATTATACTTAAAATAATTATAACCTTCTTATTCATACTACAACACCTTACTACAATAAAATTATATCATACCCTCATTTTTTTACAAGGTTTTTCACGCAACATTAAATTTCTATAATAATTTTAATTCTTTCAATTCTTTCATTGTTTTTTCTTCCCAACTTGATGCTTGAACTTCGGCAATATGTGTAGATCCTAACATTAACATTAATATTCTGGATTGGCCTATTCCACCACCTATTGTATAAGGTAACTTCTTATCTAATATTTTTTGGTGATACGGAAGTCTAATTCTATCCATGCAATCTGATTTTTCTAATTGTGATATAAGTGCTTTTTCATCAACTCTTATTCCCATTGAAGAAAATTCTATCGCTTTATCTAATGCTTTATCATAAATCATTAAATCCCCATCTAAAGACCAATCATCATAATCCGGACTTCTTAAATCATGTACTATACCAGATTTTAATTTATCACCTATCCCAATTATAAAAACTGCTTTCTTTTCCCTAGTCAATAATTCTTCTCTTTCTTTTGGTGTTTTATCAGGATATAAATCTTCTAATTCTTGACTTGTAATAAAGTAAATTGTTTTAGGTAAATCAAATGTTAAAAATTGATATTTTTGTTTCATTATAATTGCTGTTTGTCTAATAGATTTATATATCGATTTAACTGTTTCTTTTAAATAATCAACACATCTATCACTTTCTAAAATTGCTTTTTCCCAATCCCATTGTTCTACATAAAGAGAATGAATTGCATCTACATCTTCATCTTTTCTAATTGCTTTCATCTCTGTATATAATCCAGTATGAATAGGGAATCCATATTTTCCTAAAGCTTCTCTTTTCCATTTGGCAAGAGAATGGACTATTTCAAATTTTTCTTCACCTTTTATAAAACTTACTGCTTCTTCTTTTCCTGTTAATTCATCTTGTAAACCTGAAGATGTTTTAACAAATAATGGACTTCCAACTTTAGTTAGTCCTAATCTTTTTTCTAATTGACTTTCAAAAGTTTTTTTAACTTCATCAATCATTTTTATTTTTTCTAAATAACTTATTTCTTTTTTCATTTTTAATTCCTTCTTTCTTAATTTTTATTTAATCTTTATTTTTATAAATAATTAAGATACTTGTAGGATATATCCACTTTATTTAAATTATTTGCATAAAATAGATATAAAAATGAATTTTAATATCTAATTTATGTCTTACTATTATTGTTATTATCGTCATCTGCCATAAAATCACTCACCTTTCTTTTACAACTTTTTTACTTTTGCTTTTTTTATACTTTCTAAAAATTCTTGTTTAGTAAATGTTGTATCTATTTTTCTAGTTCCATAAATCAAATATTGTGGTTGTTCTGGATAATAATCTAATCCTTCGCCAGTTGCTAGGCTTTCAACCATTTGATAACTAATTGGATGACATGTTCCTAAAAATATTCTGGTTCTACCTATGATATCGTATAATTGTGCTTTATCTTTATCTATTAATTCTTTACTCGGAAGAGAACTTATTATTTCCTTTGCCAAAATATGTTGAGATTTAACAATATATTGTAAATGTTGAATTAAATCTATATCATAATCAGCATAATACGGTTCAAGCTTAGATGCTTCTTCAAAAAAATACTTATCAAATTCTTGTGCTGTTTCATCTACATAGGTTATATATGCCTCTAAAGCCGCATCTGTTTTACCATATTGTTCAATATATTTTCCTAAGACATCGACTAATCCGTATGTTTCAAATTGATCATGAATGTATACAAACCAAATTTTATACGGACATCGTACCTTCCACCACAATATTGAAATTGTCTTAAAAACAATCCATACGTGTCTTCATCCATATCCACGTCACCTATGATTTCCATAATATATTTTGTTCTTGGTTCTATATATTTTTTATCACATATATAACTTTTAAATTTAGATACATCTAACTTTAAATACTCACTAAGTTTAAGTTTCTTTGTTATTTCTTCTTTAAAATAACTTCTCATTTTATTCACCTCACTTTCTTTTTAATATAAAAATACCCGTATCATCCTACAATAAGGACGAATACGGGTATCCGCGGTGCCACCTTAATTTATTACTAAAAAAACCATTTATTATTATAATAAACGGTTTGCTATCCAGCAATCTCTTAATCAGTTCTAACAAACCTAGCAATATGATAACGGATTGCAACCGAACTAGTCTACTTGGATCTATCCTTTCGGTAGTTTGCTCAGAGGTGTTCTTTCACAATATACTTATAATCAGTTTCCACTATACCTGACTCACTAGTATAAGCATTAAAGTTACTTTTCCTCATCAATGCAATATAAATATACTACATTTTTCTAAAAATGTCAATTAGTATATCCATTATGGATAGTGTTTCCAAAGTGTGGAGATTTGAAAACAAAACCATTATATAATAAAAAAACGGTTAAAAACCTAAAAAATGCTTTATAATTGAGTTGTCTAAAAACAATAGAAAGCGAGGTTTTAACCGCATGAAAATTATACCACTAATTAACGAAATTACTAATAGTTTTAATGAAATTTTTAAAAATAATTTAAATCCACTTAATTTAGAAAGTAAAATTAAAGAAGTTGGTGATTTGTTTACACTTAAATTATATGAATCTTTTCTTAATTATTTTGACGAACAATTTAAAAATGGAAAAGAAAGAAAAGAAAAATATAATATTAAAGAAACTAGAAAAAGAACACTTATCACATCTGTCGGCACAATAACGATTAATTCAACTTCTTATATTGATAAAGAAACTAAGGAATATTACATTCCATTAAGAGATATTCTTCATTTAAAACCCTATCAAAGATTAACAAACGAAGCTGAATATCAATTAATTAAATACGCTATGGAAGAAAATATGAGTCAGTCAGCAAAACACGCATTAAGAAATACAATCGTTTCTAGAAGTACAGTATCTAAAAAAATCAAAGTTCTCGATGGAAGTATTCAAGAAAATATTATTAGATCAACAAATCAACCTGATGTACTTTATATCGAAATGGATGAAATTCATGCTAATTTGCAAAAAGGTGGAAATAAAATTTGTCCTACAGCGATTGTTCACGAAGGATATGAAGAAGATTTTGTCAAAAGAAAGAAACTTAAAAATATTCGTTATTTTTCTTCTTCTAAACTAACTTATGAAGAACTTTGGGAAGTTATCTTTGACTATGTTGATAAAAAATATGATATTGATAGATTTAAAGTTATATTTGTTTCTGGTGATGGAGCTAATGGTATAAAAAATTATACTAATTGTTTCCCTAATGCCAAATTTGTTCTTGATCCTTTTCATTATTTTAGAAAACATTTAAACTATATTTTCAAAGATGATATACAACTAAAAAATATCGCTGATAATTATATTAGAAATGATTTAATTGATGATTTTAAAACACTTGTTGAATTTCAAATAGAAAAATATCCAGAACAAAAAAAATTCATGAAGGAACATATGAATTATATTATCAATAATTTAGATGGTATTAAAAATCAAAATCACGATGACTATAAAGTCCGTTGTTCTATGGAAGGACATATTAATCAAGGTTTTGCTAGATATATTACTTCTTCTCCATATGGTTTTTCTGAACAAGGTTTAGAAAATAAATTAAAATTACTTGTATATCATGCCAATAAACATGAATTAACTATAGAAGATTATTACAACCTTAAATATGGAAATGATACTTATAAAGATATAAATATTAGAATAAATAAAATATGTAATATTAAATATGATTCAAATCTTTCATCAAATTATCCTTTAGAATATAAAATAAATACAACTTTACCAATATTTGATTCACGTGGTGATAATAATAAATTGAAGCATTTAACTTCCATTAAACAAGAAATTTATATAATTTAAAAAGAAATAAATATTGACTATCTATTTCTTATAAATTACAATTAACTTAAATTATAAAAATTATTTTTTAGGAGAAAATTCTCCACACTTATTCTACACTAAGCTTAAACCACGATATCTATAATAATATAAAAAAAGAAATAAATGCTTACCACACATATTTCTTTTAATTTATACTATTTTAATTATCATTTTCAAAAATTATCGCTTCATATAATAAATCAACAATATTATTTGAAGGTTCAAGTTGATATTTATCAATTATTTTTTCAATAACATCATTACTATATTCCATATTTAAATATTTAAAAATAGATTCTTTTTTATTAGATAGTGTTTTTAAATAATCTTCTGTATATTCATTATCAATAAATAATAATTTATATCCTAGAGACCATTTTCTAAAATCTTTAAGTATTGTTTTTTCACTTTCAGTATAATTAAAACTTTCTTTATCATAACTAATTATATTTAATAAATCTTTATTTTCAACTAATTCATCAATTACACGATAATCAAAACGATCAATTAATTTAATCCCATCTAATTTTAAAGCCTGTAATTGAATAATATAACCATACTCGCTTTTAGAATGAGTCGGAATTATTTCTAAAATTATATTTTTTCCTTTTAACATATTGAGTCCTTTCAAATAAGCATATTATAACACACAAAAAGACTATTTTAAATAGTCTCGACTTTTGACATATTTTTATACAAATTCATAAAAACAATTACACTTTTTCCCTTTTTATTCTTTCCATATAACGAGATACTTTATATGACCAGGCACTATTTTTTCCATACTTTTTATAAATTGCCGTTGGACTTTTTAAATCATTAGCATAAAAATTAGTTAAAATATAATTTATTAAATCATCAATTCCATCTTCAATGGTAAAGTATTTTTTATAAGTACCCCCAAAGCATCCACCATAGCTACCTTTTAAATCACCAACATTATTACAACTTTCTGCAATAGCATTACATTGAACAGTACAATTTGAATTAACAATAATTATTGAACTTACTAAATAAGGATTAACCCCTTTATTAACAGAAGTTTTAGCAATATATTCGCCATATCCTTCAAGTTTAGTTTTGACTAAATACTTTTCAATTTTTTTACCAATGTTTTCAAAACCTTCCCCATCATATTCAACAAGTTCTTCTTCCTCGATAATTTCTTCACCAGGTTCACTATCTTGCTTTTCTCCTAAAACAATCATTAAATCATTGGAAACAATAAATCGATTCATATATGAAATTCCATATAACCATAAAATATTAAAAATAAATAACAAAATTATTAAAATTATATTTCTTTTCATATATATACCCTTTCTTTTAAATTAATCTATTTTTTTAATTTCTACTACTTCTGTTTCAATAACCTTAACATTACTATCATATTCTTTTAATTTAAAAGAAGTATAAAATTCAAATAAAGCATCAATTATTAAAACTATTCCTATTAAACGAATAACTAAATAACTTATCGTCGATGCATAAACAATAATATAAAGTGAAAAAAACCAAAATTCCAAACCAACTAATAAATTTAAATAC
>JAZULI010000010.1:0-8964 GCA_045603025.1 Bacilli bacterium | reverse complement strand
ATATTCACTTGGACAATAAAAGGTAAATTCATCCATTCCACTATTAATAATAGTGTAGTAGATATTTAAAAGATCTTGTTTATTTTCCGGAATAAAATCTTTAGTATTAGAAACATAATTAAAGTTATATTCACGATAATATTTATTGTTAACTAAAGTCGTTATTTTATCTTCATTAGGAACTAAACAATCATAATAAAAATTATAAATATCAGTTCGATAATTATATATGGCTACGAATACAAAAATTAAGAAAAGTAGTTTAATAACCTTTTTCACTAGCCTCACCATTATTATTGTATCAAAATGATATATGAAAGTCTATATTTTATCATGTTTTTAAGTAAAAAAAAGATATAATCATTTCTTAATTATATCTATTATTCCATACCATTAACTAATTTTGTTAATCTAGATTTTTTACGAGCAGCAGTATTTTTATGTACTAATCCTGCACTTTGTGCTTTATCAATGTTTTTTAATGTAGTATTTAATACTTTAACACTTTCTTCTTTATTACCATCTTTAACAGTTTTTTCTAATTTTTTAATTGAATTTTTCATTCTAGAATCAACTAAAACATTTTGTTCGCATTTCTTTTGACTTGTTAAAACTCTTTTTTTAGCACTTTTGATATTTGGCATTTTTTTCACCTCGCTTCACAAACACATATATAATAACAAATTATGGTTATAAAAGTCAATATTTTTCACAAAATAATTACGGTGATATTATGCATGAAATAGATTTATCAAAATATAATTTACGAACGGATTTAATTATTGAAAAGATTAATAAAAATCAAAATGTTTTAGAATATTCAGAAAATAATATTAAAGTTTCAAAAGTAGTCTTAGAAAAAGATAATGCTTTAGGTAAAAAAGAAGGTTCTTATATTACAATATCTTTTGACGATATAACGGATGAAGTAAATTATAATAATGTTTTAAATGTTTTAGTAAAAGAGATTAAAAAGATGTTAGAAGAGGAAAAAATAAGAAATGATTATTCTTGTTTAGTAGTGGGACTTGGAAATATAAAAGCAACACCTGATGCCTTAGGGGGAAAGACTATTAAGGATATAACAGTTACAAGGCATTTATATTTGTTAGGAGATTATGATCCTAAATACCGGAATGTTGCAGCTTTTACGCCGGGTGTAATGGGGGATTCTGGAATTGAAACAATTGATATTGTTGATGGTGTTATTAAAAAAATTAAACCAGATTTTTTAATTGTCATTGATTCTCTTTGTGCCTCAAATATTAACCGAATTAATAGAACTATTCAAATGACTAATACCGGAATTCATCCAGGAAGTGGTATTGGTAATAATAGACGTGAAATATCAAAAGAAATTCTTGGAATACCCGTTATTGCTATTGGAGTTCCAACAGTTGTAGATAGTATTGTAATTGTTAATGATACAATTGAATATTTAATGAAAAAGATTAGTTATTTAAAAGATAATATGGATAATGTTTTAGATAAATTAAAACCCGTTAATAAAATAAATTATTTTGAAAGTGATAATAAATTAACGGATAATGAAAAAAAAGAATTATTAGGTCATTTTGGTTTATTAAGTGAAGAAGATAAAAAAAGACTTATTTATGAAGTTTTAAGTCCAATTAATGCTAATATGATTGTAACTGTTAAAGAAATAGATTTTATTATTGAAAAATTAGGTAAATTATTAAGTGAAGCGATTAATAAAAGTATTCATAATCTTTTATAATAAAAAAAATTAACTAAAATTATTATTTTTCTACTATATTATTAATGGGAATATCAGTAGGGTGTCTACCTCCAAAAGGAAAGGAGGCGATATTATGCAAAAACGGATTTATGTTATTAACATTCTTCGCTATCTTGCTATAATTCTATTTCTTATAATCATCTTGATTTTAGTGATAAAAAAATAGACACCCCGTAAAAGGTGTCGATGCTTATTAAGGTAGACATTCATTTGCAAACTGAATGTTCCCTTTTTTATTATATTCAAGTTTCCTTGACAAATACATTGTATCATTACTTTTTAATTATGTAAATAAAAAATAAATGAACTAAAATAGCTATAAACATGCTATACTATTCAAGTAGGTAGGTGTTTTATATGTTATATGATGTTGCGATTGTAGGAGCAGGACCAGCGGGGTTATTTGCGGCTTATGAATTAATTGTTAAAAATAAGGATTTAAAAGTATTATTATTAGATCAAGGTAAGTTTGCGGAAAATCGTGTTTGTCCGATGAATAAATATGGAACTAAGTGTAAGAATTGTAATCCATGTCAAATACTATCAGGGTATGGTGGGGCTGGAACTTTTTCAGATGGAAAACTTAATTTTGTTCCTAAACTAGGTAAGAGTGATTTATATAAATATATGTCTAGTGATGAAGCGGATAAATTATTAGTTGATACGGAAAATATTTTTAATGAATTTGGGATGGATAGTGATATATATCCTTCTAATATGGAAGAGGCTTTAAAAATAAAAAAAGAAGTGGCTAGAACGGGAGCTAAATTATTAATTATTAAACAAAAACATTTAGGTAGTGATAATTTACCAGGATATATTATAGATTTTACTAATTTTCTTAAAGAAAAAGGTGTTACAGTTTGTGAAAATACTAATGTTTTAGATATTGTTGAAAACAAAAAAGAATTTGAATTAAATTGTAAAGTTAAACGAGAAAATGTTACATATAAAGCTAAATATGTTATTGTAGCGCCTGGAAGAACTGGTGCTAAATGGATTCAACAATTAGCGGATAAATATCAGATTCCATATCTTTCACAAAGTATTGAAATCGGGGTTCGTGTTGAAGTTCGCAAAGAATTATTAGAAGATTTATGTAGTGTAATATATGATCCATCAATCTTCATAAAAACAAAAACTTATGGTGATGAAATAAGAACATTTTGTACTAACCCTGGGGGATTTGTAACTAAAGAAAATTATTATGGATATATTTGTGTAAATGGACATGCTTTAAAGAAAACAAAGTCAAATAATAGTAATTTTGCTTTTATTTCTAAAGTAAATTTAACTGAACCTGTAACCAATACTCGTGAATATGGTGAAAGTATTGCTAAAATTGCTAATTGCTTAGGAGATTCTAAACCAATTTTGCAAACATTAGGTGATTTAAAGAAATTTAGAAGAACAAGAGATAGTCGTCTTAGTAAATTATTTATTTCTCCAACTTTAAAAGATGTTGTTCCTGGTGATTTAGCCCTTGTTATGCCACATCGTATTATTACTAATATTATTGATGGACTTGAAGCTCTTGATAAAATTATACCTGGTGTTAATAATGATGAAACACTTCTATATGGTCCTGAAATTAAATTTTTCTCTAATGAAATCGAAACGGATAATAAGTTTAAATCATTAAATCATAATATGTATTTTATTGGTGATGGAGCTGGTAAAGCTGGAAATATAGTTATTGCAGCGGCTACAGGATTAGTGGCTTCACGTGATATTTTAGAAAGGTTAAAAAAATAATGGAAAGCCTAATTAAAGATTTCAATAAATTACAAGAAGAATTTCATGAAGTGGTGGAAAATTATCCTATTTTAGAAGATGATTTTAATAAAATATTTGATAAAGATATTAAAGAAATTGAAGAATTGCTTGATAAAAATGATGAATATTATTTAAAAAAAGCTAATTCTAAATTAGAAGATTTAATTGAAGATATTAAAGAGATGAGTGAAGATATTAAAGATCTTTTTGATAAATATGATTCATTAACTAAAGTATGGAATGAATTAGAAATAAAAAAAGAGATAAACTCTCGTACTTTAGATAGAATTAATAATCAAGTAAAAAAAGCTAATGAATTAATAACTTCTAAAAATTATAAAAGTGTAAAAGAAGCTTATAAATTATTAAATGCATCTGTAAAAGAATTAAAGGAATATACCAAATAACCTTTAATTCTTTTTCATATACTTAAATGGTGATATAGTGAAAAAAATTATTAGAAAAATAGGCTTTTTATTAATAATAATTGTCGTAATAATAATTATTGCCTTAATTTTAATAAAAATAATTGTAGAAAAGGTGAGTCCAACAATTATGGAATATAGTAAAAGTGAAATGAAAAAGGTTGCATCAACTTTAATAAATAAAGCGATAACAAATGATATATTAGAAGAAATGGATTTAAATGAATTATTTATTATTGATAAAAGCAATGAAGAAGAAATTATTACAATTATGTTAGATCCTAGTATTGTCAATAAAGCTGTATCAAGAGCAACTGATTCGGTTGAAGATAATTTAAAACGTGTTGAAATGCGTGATGAAAAAGTTTTAGAAGATTTTAATATTAATGAAAATTGTTTTTATGTTCCTGTTGGTATTCTATTTAATACACCTTTTTTAAATAATGTTGGTCCAAAGATTCCAATAAAATTAAAAATGGTTGGTAACGTAACTAGTGGAATTACAACGAAAGTTGAAGAGTATGGTATTAATAATTCTTTAATAACCATTTCGATGGAAGTGTCGGTTGAAATTATGGTTGTTCTTCCATTAACAACTGATTATGTTAGTATTACTAATTATATTCCGCTAGCGATTAAATTAATTCAAGGAAAAGTGCCCGTATACTATGGTGATGGTATTATTTTGGACAATCAAAAAGGATCAACTAATTGATCCTAAATCTAATATTTCTGTATTATCTAAATATTCTTCTTTTTTGATAGGAATTTCTGGTTGCATAGTCATATTGTCGTTTATTATTGGTTCGGTAGTAAGTGGTTCTTCTTCAACAATTTCATCGATATCTAATGTATCATATTTACCATCTAATTCATTATCAATTTCGATTAATTTATATATTTCATCGAAAGTAGTTATTCCATCTAATACTTTTTGTAAACCATCTTGGAGTAGGGTTGTAACATCACTAGTATAAACTAATTTACGAAGTTCATCACGGCGAATATTATTGTTAATGGCATCTCTTAATTCATCATTAATTAATAATACTTCTTGAATCGCAATACGACCATGATAACCATTACGGCAATTTTCGCAATTACCATCAACATCAAAAATTTCTAAAACATCTTTATTTAAAACATCTTTAAATACTTTTTTTTCATAAGGTGTAGTTGGACGCATTTTACGACAACTTGGACATATTCTACGTGCTAATTTTTGGGAAACAATACCAGTTAGGGCACTAGATAATAAATATCGTTCAACATTCATATCTAAAAGTCTTTCAATAGTACTTAGTGAGTTATTAGTATGGACAGTTGAGAAAACTAAGTGACCAGTAATTGATGCACGAACAGCAATTTGGGCTGTTTCAGAGTCACGAATTTCTCCAATTAAGATAATATTAGGGTCTTGTCTTAAAATACTTCGCAAAACTCTTCCAAAAGTAAGACCAATTTCTGAATTAACTTGAACTTGGTTAATTCCTTCAATATTCATTTCAATTGGATCTTCAACAGTAATAATATTCGTTTCTTCACTATTTAAAGCTTGTAGCATTGTATAAACAGTAGTTGATTTACCAGTTCCGGTTGCTCCAGTTACTAAAACAATACCATTAGGAACAGAAATCATTTTTTTAACTTTTTCTAAACTATCAGGAGAAAATCCTAAAGTATCAAGTCCATCATTACTTTTAGTATAATCAAGAATACGAATTACGACCTTTTCCCCTAAATTAGTATTAAGTGAGCTAACACGCATATCAAGATCAATGCCATTAATAATGTTTTTGATGGCACCATCTTGTGGAAGACGCGATTCGGTAATATTCATATTACTAATTAGTTTAATTCTTGTAATTAAATTTTTTTGATATAATGGTGGTACTAGAGCATGATCATTTAAAACACCATCAATTCTAAGTCTTATTTTTAAACCATTTTCTTGAGGGTCAAAGTGAATATCACTAGCTTTTTTTGATGCAGCATATATAATAATATTATTAACAATATCAGCTATTTCTAAATTTTTAAAATCATATTCAAACATATTATCACCTTTTATTCTTTTAAAAATACCACTAGTATTTTATCATAATTTATTATATAATAGTTTTAGTTAATAATCAAGGGTGATAAGATGAAAAAAAATTATAAAAAAGGGTTCGTTTTATTAGAAACAGTTATTGTTGCGGTTTTTATTGTTAGTATTTTTACATTTGTTTACATATCAGTTGTTCCTTTAATTGGTAGATATAATGAATTATCCAATAATTATGAATTAGAAATAACCTATAAACTATACCATATAAGAGATGCTATTTATAAAGATGATAATTTTAATAGTATTGTCTCTAGTCAATATAAGATTGTTAAAAATACTGATTTTGAAAATACCGATTACTATAATAGCCTTTTAAATACTTTATTTGAAGATGAAGATTATCAAGTAATTTATATTCGTAACTTGGAAACTAATTTAGATAGTGCTTTTTCTAATTTAGAATTAAAATCTAGTTTTAAAGAATATATCAAAAACATAAAGAAAACTAAAGCTAATGAAGATTATCAAAATTTTATTTTTCTTCGTGATGGTAATAAGTTTGCTCATTTAGGCTTAGCGGTTGATTTAGATGATTTAACAAAATATGTGGATTAAAATGTTTAGCAAAGTTATATTAATTTATATAATTTCATAGAATACTAAGGGGTATATATGCAATATATTGTTAAAGAGGGCGATACTTTACAAAAAATCGCTGATTATTATGGTATTACTGTGGAAAAAATAAAAGAATATAATGGAATAGAAGATGAGGATTTAGATGTTGGAATGATTATTAATATTCCTTATGAATCGCCACTTGAATATTATGTAGTTAAAGAAGGTGATGATTTGTATTCCATTGCCAATAAAGTATCAATTCCAGTTGAGTTTTTAGCTAAAATAAATGGTTTGAAAGTAGGGGAATATATTTATCCAAAACAGGAATTATTAGTTCCTAAAAAAGGTTATAAGATTTATTTAACTAGTAAAGGTGATAGTATTAATTCTATTTCTAATAAACTTAGTTTAGGAATTAATGATATAATAAATAATAATAAGGAATTATATTTATTAGAAGATCAATTAGTTATATATAAGATTTAATTAAGAAAGTCATTATCTACAAGATAATGTTTTTTTATAAAATATTTGCTGATTGTTAAAAAAGTGTGATATTATTTATGGTGCTGGGACATTAAAATAGGAAAGGAGAAAAGTTATGAAGATTAAAAAATGTTTGTTAGTGATTTTATTAAGTATTTGTCTTTTAACTGGTTGTTCTCTTTTTGAGGCTGCTGAAAAAACATTTACTTATGATGGAATGAATATCACTTTGAATACTGACTTCAAAGAAAGTAGTTATGCTGGTTATGATGTTGTTTATGAGAGTGATGATGTAGCGGTTTTTGTTTTACAAGAAGAATTTAATTCTTTTGAAGGTTTTGCAGATTATACATTAGAAGAATATATTAATTTAGTAATGAAAGCTAATTCTAACCATAATCCTAAATTAGAAAAAAAGGAAGGGATAACTTATATGATGTATGATTCAGTAATCGATGGTGATATATTTACCTATTGGGCTACTGCATATAAGGGAAGTGATGCATTTTGGCTAGTTCAATTTGCTTGTCTTAAAGAGGATCTCGAGAATCAAATAAATTTCTTTGAACAAACTGCAAAAAGTATTCAAGTAAATTAGTAAAGTTTAAAAAACACTTAAATTTATTTCTTAGGTGTTTTTGTTATATTGGGTTATTTAACAATTTTATTTTGAAAAAACATATAATTATAGTATAATGAGATAGGTGAGATTATGAAAGTTATAATTAGTGCTGGTGGAACTGGTGGACATATTTATCCTGCTATTAGTATTATAAATAAAATTAAAGAAAAAGAACCGCAAAGTGAAATTCTATATATAGGAACAACTGATCGGATGGAATCAGAGATAATTCCTAAACTAGGAATTAAATATGTCGGAATTGAAATGAAGGGTTTAAAGAAAAATATTAAGCATTCAATTAAAGCATTACTACTTTTTAAGGATGCAATCAAAACTTGTAAGAAAGTTATTGCTGAATTTAAACCAGATATTGTTTTAGGAATTGGTGGATATATAACTTCGCCAGTTATTTATAGTGCTAAAAAATTAGGATATAAGACTTTAATTCATGAACAAAATAGTATTCCTGGTAAATCAAATAAATTTTTATCACGTTATGCTGATGTTATTGCCGTTAGTCTTCCTGGAAGTATGAAATATTTTGATAAGAATAAAACATATTTAACGGGAAATCCTCGTAGTGAAGAAGCTTTAAGAGTAAAACCGATTAATAAACGTGATTTAGGATTTAGTGAACATAAGAAATTAGTAATGATTGTAATGGGATCATTAGGATCAATGACAATTAATAAAGAATTAAAGGAAATTGTTCCAAAATTTTCAAATAAAGACTATGAAGTTCTTTTAATAACTGGTAATAATTACTATGATAAATTTAAAGATATAGAGGTACCTAATAATGTGAAAATTGTGCCATTTCTTGAAAATATGTTAAATGTTTTACATAAAACAGATTTAATTATTACGCGAGCTGGCGCTTCAACTATTGCCGAAATTACAGCATTAGGATTACCTAGTATTTTAGTTCCTAGTCCTTATGTAGCCAATAATCATCAATATTATAATGCTAAGGAATTATTAGATAATAAAGCAGGTGTTTTATTAGAGGAAAAAGATTTCAATAGTGAAAATTTATTAAAAAGTATTGATTTAGTCCTTAATAATCGTGTATCATACAAGGCGATGTGTGAAAATGCTACTTTGTTAGGTAAAACTAATAGTAGTGAAGAAATATACAAATTAATTAGTAAAATAATTAAATGAGGTAGTTATGCAAGATATAATTAAAGAGATAATCGCTCGTAAACTTGGAAAAGTTTTAATA
>JAZULI010000009.1:0-4754 GCA_045603025.1 Bacilli bacterium | reverse complement strand
ATTTTTTTCTTCCATTAAAATACCAATCATCTTATTAATGTATTTTTCTTCTTTTTTTAAATGATTATTTTGTTTTTTTAAATCAAAATAATTATAAATGTGTAGAACAGTTATCATTAATGAAGGTGTTAAACAAATTACATAAAGTGATTTAGGTAATGCTAATAAAACAATTGCCATTATCAATACAAAAAGAAAAGACGTTTTTAAACTACTTTTTCTACCATTTTCATTATCAATAATATCATCATTGTTTTTACATTGCATATTCATTAATTTTTCAAGATCATTTTCAAGTTGTAATTCTTTTTCAATATTTTTTTTATTAGAAATTTTCTTTATTTCCCCTAATTCATTCGTTACTAAGCATTCATCATTTACTATTATATATTCTTTATTCATAGATACTCCTAAACGATGTTTATTATACTTTATTATGAATATAAATACAAGAAAAAAAAGACTTATTTTGAAAGTCTTTATTCGTTATTACTGTCTTCTTCTAAATTTTTATAATAATCATATCGTTCTTTAGCATTTTCCATATTCTCTTCAAGTAATTCTTTATACATTGTTGGATTAATTTGTTTTAAAGTACGATATCTGTCTTCACCACCAATAAATTCATAATATCTATCAAAATCGGCTTTTGAATCAACAGTAAATTTATTAGTTTCTGGATTATATCTAAATAATGGAAAATATCCTGATTCAGTTGCTAATTTTTCTTCTTCAATACTATTACTCATTCCTTTAATAATACCATGAGCAATGCATGGAGCGTAAGCAATTATGATACTAGGACCATTATAATTAACCGCTTCATTAAATACTTTTAAGGTTTGATTCATATTAGCCCCTAGGCTAACCGTTGCCACATAAGCATTTTTATAAGTTAAGGCAATTTTAGTTAAATCTTTTTTATTGACTTTTTTACCATCGGCTGCAAACTTAGCAATACCACCCATTTGCGTTGATTTACTTGATTGACCACCAGTATTAGAATATACTTCTGTATCTAAAACTAAAATATTTACATTACTATTACTTGCTAAAACATGATCAATTCCTGAGAAACCAATATCATAAGCCCAACCATCTCCACCAACAATGAAAAAGGTCTTTTTCTTAATAAAATTCTTTAATTCAATTAAATCTGGAATATTATTATCAACCACATAATTATAAAGTATTTCACTAGTTTCATTATTTAAATCAGCACAATAATTTTCATATATTTCAATTTCATCATCCGTTGCATCTTTAAGTTTATCTTTAATAATATTCTTAATTCGACCTTTAATTGTTTCATCAGCCACATACATTCCCATACCAAATTCCGCATTATCTTCAAATAATGAATTAGCCCAAGGTGAACTATACGCAATTGATGGAAAACTAGCTGAATAAATTGATGAACACCCAGTTGCATTAGCCACAACTAAACTATCGCCAAATAACTGACTCATTAATTTTAGATATGGTGTTTCTCCACAGCCAGCACAAGCTCCTGGAAATTTAAACTTAGGTTCAATAAACTGACTACCTTTAATGGTAAACTTATTCATAATAGGCTTATCCGATACATGATTAACTAAATAATCATTTTGTTCGATCATACCTTTTTTCTTTAATTCTTCAATAGTTTTCATTCGAATAGCTTTTTCACCTTTTTTACCAGGACAAATCTTTTCACATAAGCCACAGCCAGTACAATCAGCAATTGATGCTGAAATTACAAATTTATAATTTTGATCTTTAATCTTAGTATCAAGACAGGCTTCTTTAACAACTTCTGGAGCATTTTCATATTCCATTTCATCTAATAAATAAGGTCTAATTACAGAATGTGGACAAACAAATGAACACATATTACACATAATACAGTTTTCTTTATTACATATTGGGGCAATTGGACTAGAAAATCTTTTTTCCCTACTAGTAGTAGCTGGTTCACAAACACCATTTGCCATCTCTTTAAAACTACTAACTGGTAAACTATTACCCATCCGGCGATTAACTGCTTCTAACATTGATAATTCAGTTTCTTCTTCTTCTAGGAATAATTCATTAGGTAATTCAATTTTTTCAATGCGATCAACAACTTTAGCAATGGCTACTAAATTTTTCTCTAAAACATTACCACCTTTATTTTGGAATTTATTTGTTAAACTTTTTTTAATTTCTTCTTTGGCATAATCAAAATCAATAATTTTACAAATTTTAAAAATACAAACTTCCATAATAGAACTAATTTTATTATTTAATCCTACTTCTTCGGCAATATTATTAGCATCAATAATATAAAAATTAATATTACGAGATTTTAAAATATTCTTTTCTTTATTACTTAATAAATCAAGAACCTCACTGCTTGAAGCTTTCGTATTTAAAATAAAGGTTCCATTTTCTTTAATACCACTTAAAATATCATATTTTCCTAAATAACTTTCTTTAGCAAGAACTACTGTATTAGGATTAGTTACATAATATGTTGAACGAATTGGATTACTACCAAAACGTAAATGGGCTTTTGTAACCCCACCTGATTTTTTCGAATCATATTCAAAATAACCTTGAACATAAGCTTTCGAACCGGTTCCCGTTATTTTCATAATATCTTTAGAAGCCGAAACCATTCCATCACTACCATATCCAATTACAGTCATTTCATAATTTTTACTTGGAATAACAAAACCATTCTTTGGAAGAGATAAATTAGTAACATCATCGATAATAGAAATAGTGAAACCATTAAATTTATTGTCTCCTTCTAGAAAATCATAAACACTTTTAATATCACTAGGTGTTGTATCTTTGCTTGATAATCCATAACGACCACCATAAACATTAATATCTAAATTATTTTCTTTAATAATAGCATTAACATCTAAATAAAGAGGAGCATTAGCACCAAATTCTTTAGTTCGGTCTAGTACTGCAATATCTAAAACTGTTTTTGGTAAAACATCTAAAAAGTATTTCGTACTAAATGGACGATACAAATGAACTTCAATAAGACCATAATCACCATCTAAATAATCAATTGTTTCTTTAATAGTTTCACAAACTGATCCCATAGCGACAATAATATGTTTGGCCTTTTTGCTCCCATAATAATTAAATGGTTTATAATCTCTTTTCGTAATTTTATTAATTTCTTTCATGTAATCATTAACGATATCAGGTAATTTATCATAGTATTCGTTACGGGCTTCGGTATTTTGAAAATAAACATCATCCATTTGACTACTTCCAAATGTATGTGGGTTATCTAACGATAATGCTCTTTTTCTAAAATCATTAATCGCTTCATAATCTAATAATTCTTTAACTTTATCTAAATCAATAACTTCAATTTTATCAAGTTCATGACTTGTCCTAAATCCATCGAAGCTATTAACAAACGGTACTTTTCCTTTAATTGCTGATAAATGGGCTACACTAGTTAAATCCATAATATCTTGTACACTACTATTAACTAAAATGGCAAAACCAGTCGCTCTTGTTGCATAAATATCTTGATGATCCCCCATAATTGATAAAGCATGAGTTGCAAGACTACGAGAGGCTACATTAATAACTAATGGAAGTTGTTCACCAGCTATTTTATACATATTTGGAATCATTAATAATAATCCTTGCGATGCTGTATACGTTGTTGTAAGAGCTCCCATTAATAAACTACCATGAACCATTCCTGCAGCCCCCGCTTCACTTTGCATTTCCACAACTTTAACAGTATCATTAAAGAAATTTAATTTTCCTTTACTACTTTCTTTATCAACAATTTCAGCCATTGGACTAGCGGGTGTAATCGGATAAATACCCGCTACTTCGGTAAAATTATATGAAACATAACTACATGCCTCATTACCATCCATAATTTTATACATACTACTTCCTCCTTACTCCAAGTGGATTATTATCATCACTACTATATTTTAATATTTCATCTAAATCATAATTACTAAATAATTCATCATATTGTTCTTTTTCTACTAATTGAGTAAAACGTTCATCTTCTATTCCTTCACGAAATCTATTCTTAAATGGCGTGATATCATAAGCCAGTATTTCTTCCTTTTTATATATATTAAATTTATCTTGAATATAATGAGTATATTCTCTTAATTTATCACTTGAATAACGTAAAATTTCATACTTTTTATCTTCATTCATCTTCTTAAGATCACGTTTTACACTAACAAATACTCTCTTTAAAGCCTCATCATCAATACCCGCTATATATCTTCTAAGCCATGATTTTTCTTCACCAGTAAATTGTAATTTATAAAAATCTAACTCCAACAAATAGTCTTTTAAATCATCTGTACTTAAATGATTTAATTTTTCATATTTATACTTTTTAATCTTTTCAATTGTATAAATCATTCTTTTAATTAAATCATCAATTGTTATTAAAACAACATCATTTTTATCTTTATATTTAACTTTTATAAATTCTAACTTTCCCTTTTCAAGTTCTCTATAAGCTGATAAATATACTGTAGGATTACCTTCTTTATCTTCACTATATGCCTTATTTTTTCGCATATCTAAAATAAATTCTTGAATATCATCACGATATTGTTCTTTTATCTCATTAGAATTATTAAACTTTTCAGTAAATTCATCAAGTTCTTTCATACTATTAAATTCTAATAAATTTAAACGATTATACTTCGTATCCATATATTTCAAAAAAACTGCTAAATAAACTTTCATAATATCACCATCATAATTATATAATA
>JAZULI010000008.1:0-4234 GCA_045603025.1 Bacilli bacterium | reverse complement strand
ATAGTAATACCTCCAAGAAAGAATAAGCATCACAAGTCGCATATTATAACATTTTTACATATTAAATTCCATGTTTTATATTTGTAAAGTTAAAATCCATCTTTACTAATTTGTATGTAGAGTTTACTTTTACAATTAAGGTTAACTAAGTCTTTAAAAAACAAGTAAAAAAAATACTTGCTTTTTTTTAATATTATTGCTACAATAATTAAGAAATTCATTGACTATGATTAAATTCATGGCGAAAGGAGAAATTAAATGAAAAAAGATAATAAAGTAGTTTATCGTGACTGTGTAGTAAAATGTGCTTGTGGTAATACATTTACAACAAAATCAACTAAAGATGAATTAAATGTTGAAATTTGTTCACAATGTCATCCATTCTATACTGGAAAACAATCACGTGGATCTAAAACAGGACGTGTTGATAAGTTTAATAAAAAATATGGATTTGAAAATTAAGAAGGAAACTTCTTTTTTTTTAATATAAATTATGCTATATTTAAATGGGTGATATATATGAAATTAGGTTTTGCTTCTGACCATCGTGGTTATGCTTTAAAAGAAGAGTTAATTAAATATTTTGAAAAGAGATATGAAATTGTTGATTGTGGTACTAATTCCGATAATTCTTGTGATTATCCAGTTTATGCTTATAAATTAGGTAAATTAATTAATAATCAAGAAATTAATTTTGGCATTGCGATATGTGGAAGTGGTATAGGTATTAGTGTTGCTTGTAATAAAATAAAAGGTGTATATTGTGCCAAAGTATCTAATAAAGAAGAAGCTTATCATACAAGACATGATAATAATACTAATTGTGTAGCTTTAGGTGAAAATACTAAATTAGAAGATGCTATTATAATAATTGAAACGTTTATTAATACTAATTATTCTAACTTAGAAAAACATAATCGCCGAAATTCTTTAGTTAAAGATATTGAATCTGGTGTATATAATGGCTAAATTATGTATTTATATCCTTTCTTCCATTGTGGTTGTATGGTCAATGGATGCTGTTAATATAAATGCTATTTTTAAAAAAAATCAAGTATTTAAAGCACGTGTTTTCTATTTTGTTTTAATGCTTTGTTTAATTTATTTATTAGGTAGTTTTATATATGATTTTATTTATATTAAAATTTTTTAAAAAAATTGTATAATTGACTTGTTTTTCGTTAATACTTTTAATGAGGTGAATTTATGAAAAGCAAGTCTTTATTTATTCCTACATTATACTTATTAATGATTTTTGGTTTAACTATAAGTTTGTATTTAGCTAGAAATGCATATAATGATTATACTATTTCGGAAAATGAGAAAATAACTTATGTATCTTCAGGTATTTTCAATCGTAGTATTCCAGTTATTAATATTGAAGAAAATATCTCTGAACCTTTTTCAAACTCTTCGGTTAAAATAGCTCGTTATTTTTATAATAGTGATGATTCAATCGAACAACAAGAAAAATCATTAGTTTTCTATGACGATGTTTATATGCCAAATACTGGAGTTGATTATAGTAATAAAGAGCAATTTGATATTCTAACTATTTATAGTGGCACTGTAATTGACGTTATAGAAAACGAATTAATGGGAAAAACTGTTGAAATTAGGCATAATAATGAATTAATAAGTGTATATCAAGGATTAGATAATATTGAAGTACAAAAGGGAGATATTGTTGGTTTTGGAAATAAAATTGGTACCAGTGGAACAAGTATTATTAATAAAGATTTAGGGCAACACGTTCATTTAGAAATTTATAAGAATGGAGAAGTACTTGACCCAATAAAATGTATTGGTAAAAAATTAGGTGATATTTAATCATCTTTTTTAATAAAATTAAGTGAGGTACCATGGAAATAGTTAGAAGGATGATGTTAGAGGCTAGATACATAATTAGTCTTAATAAAAATATTAGTGAATTAGTACCAATAATGAAAATTAATGAAGAAACTATATATAATGATATTAATTATCGATTAAAAGTTTATGATTTAGAATTATATAATCGGGTTATTAGCGTTTTAGAAAAAAATTGTTAATATTTTTTTTTATTTTGGTTATATTAATACTGGTGATATGATGAAAGATATTGGAATAGATTTAGGAACCGCAAATATTTTAATATATATAAAGGGACAAGGAATAGTTTTAAATGAACCATCGGTTGTTGCAATTGATAAAGATACTAAAAAGGCTTTAGCTTATGGAGTAGAAGCTAGTGAGATGCTTGGAAAAACACCTTTAAAGATGAATGCTATTAAGCCGATGAAAGATGGAGTTATTGCGGATTTTGATGCAACTCTTTTGATGCTTAATTATTTTATTAATAAAGTTAAAGGCTTTAGTATGTTCAGAAAACCACGGATTATTATATGTTGTCCTGCTGATACAACGGCTGTTGAAAAAAATGCGATTAAAGAGGCAGCTGAGAGATTAGGGGCAAAAAAGGTATATTTAGAAGAAGAACCAAAAGTAGCAGCTATTGGTGTGGGTCTTGATATATCAAAGCCAGCTGGAAATATGGTTATCGATGTTGGAGGAGGAACAACGGATATTGCTATTCTTTCATTAGGGGATATTGTAACAAGTAAATCTTTAAAAGTAGCAGGTAATGTTTTTGATAACGATATTAAAGAATATATAAAAACAAAGTATAAATTATTAATAGGGGAAAAAACTGCTCAAAATATTAAACATACTATTGGTTCAGTCTATAATGGTGATAAAAAAAATACGATGGATGTTCGTGGGCGTGATTTAACAACCGGTCTTCCTAGTGTTATTAATATTAATAGTAAAGAAATTGAAGAAGCATTAGAAGAAGATGCTATGAAAATAGTTAATGCTACTAAATCAGTTTTATTTGAAACTCCACCTGAATTATCAGCGGATATTGTCACGAATGGAGCCGTATTAACTGGTGGTGGATCGTTAATTAATGGATTAAAAGAATTATTAGAAAAAGAACTAGATATTCCAATTTATAATGCCGAAAATCCAATGACTAGTGTTGTTGAAGGAACGGGTATTTTATTAAATAATATAACAATTTTTGAAAATAATTAGTGAAAATTAATTATTTTTATTTGTTTTCTAATTTGACATTTATTCCTTTATTTGTTATAACCAAAGAGAGGTATTTTATGTCTAGTAGTGAAATTTATAAGAGTATATTATGTGTAGGAATTACAATGTTAGTTGTAGTAGCAATTATTCCGTTAGTTAAAAAGATTGCCCATCATATAGGAGCTTTAGATATTCCAAATGAGCGTAAGGTTCATAAAAATCCTATTCCTCGTCTTGGTGGTTTAGGAATCTTTTTTGGTTTTTTAGTAGGTTATATGTTATTTGGAAAAAATTCTATTCAAATGAATTCTATCCTAATAGGTAGTTTTATTGTAGTATTAACGGGAATTTTTGATGATATTAAACCAATTAGTGCAAAAGCTAAATTGTTTGGACAATTATTAGCTGCATCATCAATCGTTTTTTATGGTAATATTTTATTAACACATATTACAGTATTTGGATATGTTTTAGAATTTGGTATTTTTGCTTATCCAATAACTTTAATCTTTATTATTGCTTGTATGAATATTATTAATTTAATAGATGGACTTGATGGTTTAGCAGGTGGTATATCTTCGATCTTTTATGCTTCAGTTATTATAATTTGCTCTTTTATCGGAAGAACCTCAGGTTTAGAATTTACTTTAGCTTTAATTATGCTTGGTAGTACATTAGGTTTTTTAGTGCATAATTTTCATCCAGCAAGAATTTTCGCTGGAGATTCTGGGGCTTTATTTATGGGATTTATTATTTCTGTGATTTCTCTTTTAGGATTTAAGACAACTGTTATTACTTCTGTTTTTATTCCTTTAATGATTTTAGCCGTACCTATTCTTGATACATTATTTGCAATAATTAGAAGATTATTAAAACATCGTCCAATTTCATCTGCTGATAAGGAACATTTACATCATCAGTTATTAAATATGAATTTTTCTCATAGGACAACTGTTTTAATAATTTATGGAATTAATATTTTATTTGCAACGGCTTCTATTTTATATACATTAAATGATACTAGAGATATTTTTATAGGACGTATTATTTATGGAATACTTTTGGTTTTAGTAATATGGTTTGTATGTAAAACTAATATTACTACTGATAAAAAGATAATATTTAAACATAAAAAAAATAAATAATTATAGAATTA
>JAZULI010000007.1:0-2922 GCA_045603025.1 Bacilli bacterium | reverse complement strand
TTAAAAGAAATAAAAAAATTTATTGCTATCTATCTGTTGTCGATGAAGAACTTGAAAACTATTTATCAGGATTCATTAAAATAGTATTTATTTCATTTAATACATCTAAATCTTTAATATTAAAAACTAAACTTATTTTATTGTTTTTATTATTTGATACAATAATTTTATTATAATAATTCTTATATGAGATATTAGGAGTGACTTCATCATAAACTAAAAGTGCTTCATTAAAATTACCTAATTTTTTCATCTTATTATAACTTTTATCGACATCTACGATAATTCCATTATTTCCTGGAATAACAGTATTATTTGTAATAATAGCATCAGTTGGTAGTATATTATATAATTCACTTTTTTTAATTATTTCTTGCATTAATGGATCTTTTTTCTTTAATAGTTTTACACATTTATCGGTGTAATAGAAACTAAAGATAAATAAAAAGATAGTTGTAATTATTTTTAATTTTATTTTCATCATTTAATTATATGAAAAGGTTAAAAAAAAAGAAGATTACTCTTCATTTAATTTTGTATTTTTCTTATATTTTTTTGCTTCTCTTGCAGTTACTTTAATTTTTGTACCATCTTCAAGAGTTACATTTTGTAAATTTAATTTTTGAGCATGTCTAGTTGCATTTAATGCATGACTTCTTCTATTTCCGAATAATGGTTTCTTAGCAGTTGCTTTAATTGCCATAAATAACGCCTCCTTTGTATATATAGATAAACTCTTTGCTTATTAACTTTAACATAAAAATACATCAAAGTCAAATAAAATAAGTGAAAATAGGGGAAATTTTATTAATCTTTAATTTATTATTCTAAAAATGATGAAGGTAATTGATTTAAGTAGAAAAAAATATTAGATTAAGTTATAATAAAAGTGAGGTTTATATGCAAAGATATTTTAATAATGAAAAAGAAGAAAATTGTTTTATAATGAATGACGATGATAGTAATCACATATATAAAGTAATGAGAATGAATAAAGGGGATAAAATTGAAATTGTTTGTAATCAAACTTTATATATTTGTGAAATAATTGAATTAAATAAAAATGTAAAAGTAAAAATTATAGAAGAAAAAGATGATAATAATGAATTACCGGTAAAAGTTTCTATTTGTCAAAGTCTTGTTAATGAACAAAAAATGGATTTAATTTTACAAAAAGGTGTTGAATTAGGGGCCTCAGAGTTTATTCCTTATAATGCCAAAAATAGTATTATTAAAGAGAACAATAAGAAAGATAAGAAAATAATACGTTGGCAAAGAATTGTTAAAGAAGCGAGTGAACAATCAAAAAGAAATATAATTCCTAAAGTAAATAATATTATTAATATTGAAGAATTAATTAAACTTGATTATGAGTTGAAATTATTATGTACTGTCAATGAATTGACAACAAATATTAAAAAAGTTCTTCAAGAGATGAAAAAATATGATACAATTATCATAGTAATAGGTCCTGAAGGTGGCTTTACCAAAGAAGAAGAAGCTAAATTAATTGATAATGGATTTATTAGTGTTAGTTTAGGAAAAAGAGTATTAAGAACCGAAACCGCTTCTTTAGTAGCATTAAGTTACATAAATTATGAATTAATGAGGTGATAATATGGATTTATTTAGTAAGAATGAATTAATAATTATGGTGTCTATTTTAGGTGTAATGTTATTAATAATTGCTATTTTAACTATATTAGACTTAATTGATGAAAGAAGAAGTAAAAAGAATAAAGTTAAAGAAGAAGTAAAAGAAGATAAAGAAGTAATTATTAAAAATGAAGAAGTTACCAATAATGTTTTAGAAGTAGAAGAGATAGAAGTATTGGATTTTGATGAACCCATTATTGAAATGAAAGAAGAATTAAATAATAATGTGGTGGAAAATGTAGTTGAAGAAAATATTATTAATGAGTTAGAAGAAGTTACTTTTATTAGTGTTTATGAAGAAATTAAGGAAGAATATAAAGATAGTAATATTATAGAAATAACTAATGAACAAGAAAGAGCAAAAGAGGAACTTGAAAGACTAGAAATAGAATTACAAAAAGAAGAAGATTTTTCAAATACAATAACTAATTTTGAATTAGAACAAGAAGAAAATGCGATTATTAGTTATGATGAATTAATAAAAATTAGTGATAGGTTATATGATCAAAATGAAGTTGTTCAATATGATGATGGGGATGAACCAATTACCATTGATGAAGTTATTAAAAGATTTGCAAATTCAGAAATGACTTTTGAAAATACTGCTAATTTAGATAAATTAAATAAAGAAATTGATAATAAAGAGCAAAGTTTAGTAAATGTTTATGAACAAGAATAGTGGTAACACTATTTTTGGGAAAACGCATCATAACTCAGTCTTAAACATTAAGGGGAACCGATTATATAAAATTGGTTCTTTTTTAATAATCAAATAATAATATTATAGAGAAAAAAAGACAAAATTAAAAAGGCTAGAAATTTATTTTCTAGTACCTTTTTTGTTCAATGATCCATAATTATCTTCTTCTTCTAACTGATTGTTCATCAATTGCATCCATCTCAGATGTCATTTTGTTTATCTCTGCCATAGTAACTTCATCAGCAGTTTGTTCATCAATATGTTTGCCATAATAACTTTCTAATATTAATTTTGCATACTCTTTATTACTAGGACCTTTAGTAATATCTAAATTACTAGATCTTTTACTATTATTAGAATTATTAAAAGAATACATATCTTTTCTATCAAAATTCATTTATTCACCTCCCTAACATTAATTTTAACATAATTATATTAATTTAACAAAAATAATGCAAACTTGCAAAGGTGTAATTTGTTGTACGATCAAGCTTGAAGTCATGCATGCAGCAATTCTGGACCATCAAACGTCTTAATTTCTGGCTTTCATGCATCTGTAGGTTGTG
>JAZULI010000006.1:0-6988 GCA_045603025.1 Bacilli bacterium | reverse complement strand
GAGAAAGTCCTTTGTTTTTTCTTAATGTTTTTAAATTATCTTTCAACATATTACACATTCTCCTTTCCTCAAGTTCATTTTATTATAAATATTCCGTTGCTACAAGCAATGTATTTTAACATACCATTAAATTGTAATTTGAATTATTATTTTATTTATTTTCATTTAACAAATTTTACAGCCGTACCATAAACAATTACTTCAGCAGCTCCCTGCATAATTGCAGATGAAGCATATCGTACATTAACAATTGCATCTGCTTTTAGTTCTTCTGCTTCTTCTACCATTCTTTTTGTTGCAAGAGCTCTTGCTTCGTTCATCATTTCATTATACGCTTTAAGTTCTCCACCAACTAATGTTTTAAAACTTTGGGCTATATCTTTTCCAACATGTTTTGATTGAATTGTACTTCCCTTAACAAGTCCCAACATTTCAAATTCTTTACCACTAATGTAATCAGTATTTACTAATATCATCTTCTTCACCTTTCTTTATTTCATTTATCCTTTCTATGCAAACTTTGATCATAACAATAGAAAATAATATAGGAATGATACCCAATAAATATTTCCATATTCCATCTATTAATGTTATTAAAAATCCAAAGTAAACCACATAATATAACACAACAATTATTGTTATAATAATTGGTGCGATCATTTTCTTTTTATGATTTTTCATCTATGACACCCCAAAAAATAATTATTATTTATTTAAGTTAATAATTGAATAAACCATTAATGCTACACCTAGACCAAATAAAACACACCCATACCATTCAGTTAATTGATTAGAAAAGAATCCAATTATTCCTCCACCTAAAGCACATAATATTGCATATAATAATTTTTTATTTTTCATAAATACCTCCAAACTAACAAATTACTATTTGTCTATTTAATTATATCATATTTTTTACAATTAATTTGTCAGGATTATGCTCAAAATCACCGAAAAATTCGTATGTAAAACGTATGTAGAAGCACTTTTTGAGTAAAAAGTACAACTTTTTGAAAAAAGAAAAAACCTCACAAGCCCTTATTTTATGGGGCTTTGCGAGGTTATTTACCACAACATTGTTTGTATTTTTTACCACTGCCACATGGTAAAAAGATTCCTAGCTTTTGATAGCACTTTCGGGCTTTTGAGGGCGTTTGGCAGCCCTTTTTTGCCCTTTTTGGTTTCCGAGAGCACTTGGGAATCCTACCGGAAGGTATCTAAAAAGGTATCTAAAATTCAAAAATTAGACTTTTTCAAATATTTTTTGTATTAGTATTTTTGCATTCTATTTAATCACCGCAATGTCTTAATACTCTGATTTAAACAATAAATTGTAATTTATAATAAGATATAACTATTTAATCTATAGTTATTTTAATATCCCCTGTATCGGTGATAATTTCACATTTTTCATCTGTTATTACTTTTGGAACATCAATATTACCTGTATCGCTTTCAGCAAAAATTACTTTATCAGTAAGTAAGTTCCCTGTAACATTTCCTGTATCTGTTTTAACAAAAATATCACTAGCATCACTATCTTTAAATTTAACATCTCCTGTATCTGTTTCAATTTTAAATTTTTCTGACGCTATTACATTTTCCAATAAAATATTTCCAGTATCTGATTCGGAAAATAAATTTTTACATTTAGTATTAACAATTTTTAGATTTCCCGTTGAAGTAGATAAATCAAGCTTATTAGCATTTATGTTTTTAATATGAATATTCCCTGTATCAGTAGATAAATCAAGCTTATTAGCATTTATACTTTTAATACGAATATTCCCTGTATCAGATTCCGTAATAAATTCGCCATATTCATTTTTAGATAAATATATGGTTATTTTTGATGTACTAATACCTATATGTTCATACCATTTTCTATTATCATTAACTTCAACTAATAAAGTGTTCTCTTTTACATTAACTGAGTGTTTTATATTTTTATGTTCTTCACAAATAATCAAAGTATTTAAATTTTCAGAAAGTACAAAATCAATATCAGCAGTATCAGTTATAATTTTTATATTTTCAAAAGTTTCTTTAATTTCATATTCATTGGTTTCTAATTTAACTGTTATTGATAAACTATATAAAACGACACTTGCAACTAATAACAAACAAAATGTTATAGCAATCCAGATAATTGTTTTTTTCATAATCAATCCTCCATTTCAACAAATTACTATTTATTTAAATTAATAATTGAATAAACCATTAATGCTACTCCAAGACCAAATACTACACATCCATATACTTCTGACAAATGGTTTGCAAAAAAACCTATTGTTCCACTTCCTAAAGCACATAATATTGCATATAATAATTTTTTCTTTTTCATATATCTCAACTCCTTAACAAATTACTATTTGTCTCTCAGTTCTATTATACCATATTTCAAGGTATATTTTTTATTGTCTTATTAAACACAATATTACTAAATTTCGAACACAGAACTAAAACGATTTTTAAACTCGATTGCCAATGTCCTTTTGGCAGTGGACAAAATTTAGTCTTTTTTTATTAACCAAATCTTTGCAATCCTTTATAAATAAAGGTATTATGCCAATTTTTAGCAATACAAAATTTTTGTGTTTTTGCTTCAAAAAAAGGTATCTAGATACCTTTTAAATACTCACCGGAAGGTATCTAAAAAGGTATTTAAATTATATTCCGAAGTTTTCGGGAAATGAAAAAAGCCCGTATTTATTGGGCTTTTTGGGTGTTTTTATTATCTTCCACAACATTGCTTATATTTTTTACCACTGCCACATGGTGAAAAGATTACTAGCTTTTGGTGGCACTTTCGGGCTTTTGAGGGCGTTTGGAAGCCCTTTTTTGCCCTTTTTGGCTTCCGAGAGCACTCGGGAAACCTAGCAGAAGGTATCTAAAAAGGTATCTAAAATTCAAAAATTAGAATTTTTCGAATATTTTTTGTATTAGCATTTTTGTATTCTATTTAATCATCGCAATGTCTTAATACTCTGATTTAAACAATAAATTGTAATTTGTTATTCTGATGGACAATTATAATTTGTATTTTTAAATGTAGGTATCACTGTTATTATATCTTGTTCTTTTACACAATAATAAGTATCAATCAAAATTCCTTTATCTACATAACTATCATTATCATTTACATCTTCAACTCTCCAACTTATTATTGGGCTATTTTTAAATGCGATTGCCTGAATTGTATCTAATAAAATTATTGATAAAATAGTAATAACTATAGTTAATAAAATCGTTAAAACTTTGTTCTTTTTTACTTTTTTAATTACATTGGTTGAATAATCAAGTGTGTTAATTAAAACTTCTTCATTTTTAGAATTAATTTCTTCTTCGTCAAATTTTTCACCATTTAATATTTCTGTAACAGAAACATTCAAAATTTCACTTAATGGTTTTAACAATGACAAATCCATTAATCCTAATCCTCGTTCCCATTTACTAACAGCATTTTTTGTTATGCCTAATTTTTCAGCAAGTTGTTCTTGAGTTAATTTATTTTGTTTTCTTAACTCAGCGATAAATTTTCCTATTTTTTCTTGATTCATTTTATCTCCTCCAAGAATAAGATATCAGTTATCTATTAAATATTAAACATACTGTTGGTTCACTTTCAAATTACTATTTGTCTCTCAGTTCTATTATAACATATGTCAAGGTATATTTTTTATTGTCTTACTAAACACAATATTACTAAATTTCGAACACAGAACTAAAACTATTTTTAAACTCGATTGCCAATGTCATTTTGGCAGTGGACACAATTTAGTCTTTTTTTATTAACCAAATCTTTGCAATCCTTTATAAATAAAGGAATTATGCCAATTTTTAGCAATACAAAATTTTTGTATTTTTGCTTCAAAAAAAGGTATCTAGATACCTTTTAAATACTCACCGGGAAGGTATCTAAAAAGGTATTTAATTATATTCCGGAGTTTTCGGAATATGAAAAAAGCCCATATTTATTGGGCTTTTTGGGTGCTTTTATTATCTTCCACAGCAATTTTTGTACTTTTTTCCACTGCCACATGGCGAACCATTAAAACAACCATGTAATTTTTTGCTTGAAAATTGGGCTTTCTTACTCAATTATTTTAATAATTTATACCTAAATTGTAAGAAAGTGATGTCTAATTCTCTTACAATGCAGTTTAAACTTATTTAAAAACTTATCTAAATAATTGATTTAACATATCGCAATATCTTAATATTCCGATTATTTCTTTCACTTAACTAATAGTCTAATAATCTACCACAATCATTCCATTCACCATAAATATTACCTTTTTTTGTTTCTATTAAAAAGTGCTGTAACATTCTTTCATATACATCTTTCTTTTTTCTTTCTCTTTGAATAGAATCTATTCTAACTCTTTGATATAGTTTTGGAAAACTATTAAAATTTTTCCACAATTCCTTATAACTTTTTAATATTTTTAAAATTTCATCATCTATCTTAAAAGAGTTTATATCAATATCTGGTAATATTTTTATCCCCGATTCACTCATTAAACCTTTTTTTATTAGCCATCTAACTCTTTCTTTATTTAGTTCTGACCAATTACTCTTTTTAGTTCTTGGACTAAATTTTTGTAATGTTATATCATCTTTTTTCTATGTACGGAATCTATCCATCCAAAACATAAAGCACAATATACTGCATCTATATAGTAAAAAGTTTCACCTTCTTTTATTTTTCCTCTTTTACAATTAATCCAACATTCATTTTCAGTTTCATGATTACACTTAAGCCAATTATAGAATTCTTCTTTTGACTTACAATCCAATATATTTTTAAAAATCACTTATAATCAGCTCTCTTTCAAATACAATTATAGCATAAAAAAGGAGAATCTTTATTCTCCAAATATCTTAATCTTACGATTGTTCGTAAAAACAAAAATTTTCCGATCAAACAATTGGTGCTGTTAACTCTATATGATTTCCTTCACTATCCACAAATTCACAAACCCAATTATTTCCAATCTGAGTTAAAGGAAAACATATTTCTAAATGGGATATTTTTTCTTTTAATATTTTTATGTCATCTACCTCTATGCTTGGTAGACAATTACTACCAAAAGAATGTTCTTCATTCATTTCTTTATAAGCAAATAAACCATACCTAAACCCATTTATATCAAAAACACTATAAACATTATCTTCCTTAACTGGCTTCACTTCAAAAAAGTTAGTATAAAAATTAATTGCTCTTTTCATATCATTAACACACACATATAGTGATTTTATTTTCATAGATAATCACTCCCATATATAATTATATCATAATTTTCAATCTTCTAACTGTTCGCAATATTACTATTTTCCGAATATTGTAAAAATAGTTAATTTCCAACTAAAAAACTTATCTAAAACTTATCTAAAGCCATTTTTTGAGACTAAATTACATAAAAATTGCAATTATAAAAACCCTTGCAAAGCCTTATTTTACAAGGGTTTATAGCATTATTTGCCACAACAGACTTTATACTTGCGTCCACTTCCACATGAAGTGGATTTTCCTATATTATCAATACTATTTATATTTATAATATTATTTGTATTTATTGTATTTCAGATGAAAGAATCATCTATATTATTCGTATTATCTGTATTATTTTATATTATAAATATTTCTCTACTGTGGACACGTCGTGGACTTTGTCCACATCCGTTCACTTGATATGAGTATATCATATTTTTGTTTTTTATTCAATGTACGATTACTCAAATTCTATTATTTTTCTGTATAATTCTATTGTTTCTCTTTGTCCCTCATATTTTTCATATCTTTCATTTAAATCATTATAAATAAACTCTTCAATTAATTTTATATTTTTAGATAATTGTTCACTTGTATTAATAGTATTATTTTTATATACAACCTTAAACATTGAAAAATATCCAACTATTAAAGGCATACTCAAATTCAAAATATAACTAAACCAATCTAAATTGATATTGTACATATTATATTTTAATTTATCTTTTCCGTTAACATTTCCTCTAAAAATTCCAACCATTAAAGGATTACCATGGGTAAACTTACATAATTCGTCATAAACCGTATCGTAATATGATGGTGCAATATATTCCATTATATCTTTGATTTTTATTGTACTTTTTTTATTTTGTTCAACATAATCAAACAACTTTTTACCATCATTTTTAATGATATAATATTTAAAATAAAAGAATGTTTCAATTAGAGTGCGTAATATAATTCCTGCATCAGCATAGTTTCCAATTTCTGATAACAAGAATATACTTCTAATTTTATATGGAAAATCTGATGAAAAAAATTGAAATAAATCTTGAATTCTCAGTAATTCAAGATTATTATCAGATGCTAATTCTCCTCTGTATTCATTTATTTTAAAAAGCGAATCATATATTATTGGCATAATTGAATATAATCCTGTCAAGATTGAATAGTTTTTCTGCTTTTTAATTTCTTCACTTTCGATCATTAAATCATATCTACTTTGTTTATAAAGATTATTATAGATATTTATTATCATGTTTAAGGCACTTTCTATATTAATATATTTTTCAAAGTATGGGGATTCTTCTGGTAATGACTTGTATCCTTTAAAATGAATAGTTACAAATACATCTTTCTTTTCATCTTCGTAATAGGCTAATACATCATATTTATTTTTACAAATTGAAACTGGTATTAATTTTTTATTATATAATCCATGGTTTTCTCCTATTTCGTTTTTTATTAATTTATTTATTAAATTTAAATCGCAATCAATAGTCCAATTAAAATCAGAATCCATTATTTTAATTAAGTTTAAAAATTGATCTTTATATTTCACATCATCACATCCTTTTTTAATATTATACCATTTAATTATTTAAAATTAGTATTTGCTGGCTTAACATTTAATTCAAATTGTTGATATACATTTTCTTTATCCTTTTTTGTACTAGAAATATAATATTTCTCTGTTGTTTCAATTCTTTTATG
>JAZULI010000005.1:0-1783 GCA_045603025.1 Bacilli bacterium | reverse complement strand
TGAAAAAATGAAATGGAGGAGAATTATAAGTTAAATGAAAATTAAATTAAATCATTTTTATTGTGAAGATTGTATAGATACAATGGAGAATATGGTTAATGAAAAGTTTAATGTAGATTATATAATAACAAGCCCTCCATACAATACAACTGCATCAGGAAAATCATTACAAAGTAAAAGGGCAAGAGAACAATTCATTGGAAGATATGATGTATTCGATGAGAATATGAGTAATGAAGAATATCTTGAATGGATGTTGAAGATATTCAGTTATTTTGATAAAGTTTTAAAAAAAAATGGTTGTATTCTTTGGGTTATGAATTATGGAAACAGTAATCCTACATTAATTTGGGATTTCATGTATACTATTATTCATAAATCTAATTTCACATTTGCTGATGAGTTAATTTGGAAAAAGAAAAGAGCAATACCAAATGTATCTGCATTTAATAAATTAACTCGTAGATGCGAACATGTATTCGTATTCTGTAGAAAAGAAGAGTATATGACTTTTGAAATGAATAAAAAAGTAACTGCTATTCGTAAGGATGGTAGGAAATATTATAATCATATAGATAATTTCATTGAAACATATAATAATGATTTCAGTAAAGATAGATTTTATGAAAATGGTGCAACATTCAGTACAGAGTTAATTTGTACCTTAATTGATAAATATGTGCCTGAACGAATAAGAGATAATTGTGTTATTTATGACCCATTTATGGGGTCTGGTACAACTGCTAATGCATGTAAAATGAAAAGATTAAATTACATTGGTTCGGAGATTAGTTCTTTACAATGTGATTATGCAAAGGAAAGAGTATCTGAAACACAATTAAAATTAATATAATAAAATGGGAAAAAAAGGGAATTTAAATTTTCAAAATGACTGTTATTATAGCATTAAAAGATACTGATAAAAAGAGAGTAATACTTGGAGCAGATGGACAAGGAACAAGTGATGACATTAAATTAAATTTTGGGTGTAAGATATTTAGTTTAAAGATTCCCATAATAAAAACTGAAGATGATGTGGAAATCATTAATGAGGAAGATGTTTATTTTTTAATTAGTGGAACACATTATCTTGAAACTTATTTGAAAAATGCTTTTAATCCTCCATCAAAAGTAATTGGGGAAGATTTTATCAATTATCTTTATAATCAATTCTTCCAAAGTTTAAGTAACGAATTATCCTCAAAATATTTATTGAAATTTAATGAGGGAGCATTAGAGTCTGAAGCAGGATTGATAATTGTTTATAAGAATAATATTTATAATATTTATTCTGATTTTAGTATTGTGGAAGAAACTAATGATTTCACAGTACATGGAAGTGGATGGAAGATTGCTACAGGTGTATTAACTAATCTTTTAAACAATCATGCCGAAATGGATAAAGAAGAAATGGTTAAAGAAGCATTATTAACCACAGGAGAATTAAATATTTATTGTAATAAGGATATTGTCATAGAAATTATTCAATTGGAATAAAAGGATAAAAAAAATTTTAATCTAATAATTTTTAATATAAAAAAATTTACATCACCAAAAATAAAATTTAAACTAATATTTTTTTTAAAGGAGGGTAGTATTTTAATTAAGTGAATAGTTATAAATCTTTTTTTAAAACAGTAACTGGTGGTGAAGGAGATAAATGTTATTATCCTACACGATTGGATACATATGGTCGTGGATGTTATTATAATTGTAAATATTGTTATAGTAAACAATTATTAAATTTCCGTAAACTATGGCACCCAAATAATGTAGGCATTGC
>JAZULI010000004.1:0-3174 GCA_045603025.1 Bacilli bacterium | reverse complement strand
TCCAGTTCCTTTACCATGAACTATTCTTACAGTTTCAAGTTTTGATAAATTTGCATCGTCTAGATATTTATCAACTATTTGAGTTGCTTCTTCTATATTCAATCCTATTACATTTATTTCTGGTGAAATCGCTTTAGATTTATTAGTAATAGCATTTTTAAATGAACTTTTATTAGTAGGTTTTTTAGTATTTTCTTTACTTTCTTTTAAATATATTTTTCTTTTTAAAACTAATTTATCTTTTAAATATACATAAATATATTTATCTTCTAAATTTATATTATAACTAATATCCTCTTTTTCACTTTCTTTTATTGGATAATTAATATCATTCATTAGATATAAATTTTTACTCATATATAGATTATTATTATTAAAAATATTTTTATCAATTATTGTATAATTTTTAAAAGTATCAAAATATTTTTCATATAAATTTTGATGATTACTATAATGGTTAGAATCATCTAAACTAACGATTGTTAAATTTAAATTATTTTTACTTGCTGTTGAGACTAGTGTTTTACCTGCACTTGGTGTATATCCTGTTTTCCCACCAGTACAATTTTTATATAAAAATAATAAATTATTTCGATTAATCCATGAATAAGCTTTATTTAATGTTTTAGTATCATAATACTTAGTACCACTAACTTCACGATAAAAAGGTATTTTATAAGCATAAGTAGAAAGTAAGGCCATATCATAGGCCGTCGAATAATTTTTCGTTTTCTCATCAAGACCATGACTATTATTAAAAGTTGTATTATGCATCCCAATTTCTTTGGCTTTTTGATTCATTAGTTTTACAAAATTCTCTTCTGTACCACCAATAAAATTTGCAATTACAACCGCGGCATCATTACCGCTACGCATCATTAAACCATATAATAAATCCCTAAGAGTCATTTTTTCTTTATAATTTAAATAAATACTGGTTCCATACATTGGAAGAATTTCTTCTCCTGCTTCTACTTCTTCATCTAGAATCATTTCTCCGTATTCATAGCCTATAACAAATGTCATTATTTTTGTAATACTTGCGATTAATCTTCGTTCATAAGCATTATTTTGATACAAAATGCGTTCACTATCTAAATCCATCACAATAGTACTCGTTGCTGAAACATTTATTGAAAATATTAAAATAATAATAAAAATTAGTTTTTTCACTTTATCACCTATATAAAAATATGAAAAAAGGACTTTTTTTAGTCCTTAATCAATTACTTTAACATATACATTGAAAAAACTTTTAATTTCACTAAATTTATTGGTACTTTGAAAAGTTGTTTGTGATAAATGAATATACCTACCATTAGTACTTTTTATACCTTCAATAACCCAATCAAAGTTATCTTGATTAACAAAAGTAGCAGGATTGTAACGATCTACAAACGGAACAGAAACGGCATTAAAATAATTCCGCCAATTTTCTTCACCATCAGGAGTATTTCTTGCTAACTGTTTAATTGTTCCACACTTTTTAGTTAAATATAAATTTATTGTTAATTTTTCTCCTTTAGAAATAGTAAATTTTTCATATCGTTCTATTTTTTTACCATTTACATAAGCAATTAATGTTTGTGCCTCATTACCACAAGTTGAATCTATTTTCCCACTAGGATTATCATTAACTATAAAATTATTTACCTTGGCATAATAATTTTTATATATAACCCCATTCTTTTTATCAGTAACTTTCATTCTTATAACATATTCACCCGTAGAATTTAAAACATAAAAAGTACTATTTATATCGTTTATTTGTGTAAATTTATTACATTCATTTTCACCATATTTATAAACGCAATATTCAACTTTTTGAATACCATTAACTCCTATTACTGATGAAATACCAATTGTAATATTTTGATTAGAATTAGTAAGATTATTATAATTTCCTCGAATAGTTCCACTGGATGATTTTAATACCAATGAAATATTTTCACTATTTTGATTAATATTATCAATATTTTCATTATATATCTGATTAGAAACAACATTTACTATTAATTGTTTTTTTACATTATTAGAAGAAGTTACCGTAACAATAGCACTTCCTTCGGATAAAGCGGTAACTTTTCCATTTTGATCAACGCTTGCAATTATTGGATTATCAATATCATAAGTTAATTTTTTATTATTAGCATTTGATGGGGCAATATTAGATACAATGGTATCCCTATCACCTACTTTTAATAACATTGAAGAGGGTAATAATGATATTTCTTCAACCATAATTTCTTTTTCTGCAACTTCTATAATCATTTTAGCAGTTAAATTATTTATTGTCGTACCAACAATTGAACATTTTCCTATACCAATAGCCGTAACTTTTCCATCTTTAACAACAGCTACATTTTCATTACTACTTTCCCACTTTAAACTAGTTGAAGGCGTATTTAATGATGAAATTTCATATTTAATATTATAAGTTTCACCAATTTCTAATTTAACTCTTTCCTCACTAAATTTTATATATGTAGGTTCATCTATTAAAGTTGGTTTTAAATATTCATCAGATACTATTATTTCAATAGTATCTGAAAATTTATTATCATTAGCTGATATACTAATTAAAGATTTTCCAAAATTTAACCCTTTTATCGTTCCATCATTCTCAACTAAAACACAATCAGGATTACTACTAGTATATTGAATATCATTAAGATAAGCATTATTAGGTTCAATAACTAATGGTAATTTATATACACCATTAATATTTATGCCAACTTTATTACTAGCAAAAGATATGTTATTTAATGAAATATTAGGATCACCATCATATATTGATATTTCAAAAGAATCTGAAATTTTATTGTTATTATTATCCAAGTAAATGGCACTTATTGTTGTTTTACCAACCGATTTACCAGTTAATATTCCATCTCTAGTAATTTCAGCAATTCTTAAATTACTACTAGCCCAGATAATTTTACTAGAATTACCGCCTTTAACAGAAGCAATTAAAGTCATACTATTATTAACTTTTAAAGTATTTTGCTTATTCTCAATAATAATTTCTATTTTAGAATTATTTAAATTATTAATTATTAAATAAAGACAAAGAAATGTTAAAACAACACACAAAATTATAAGAATATTTCTTTTTTCTTTCATACTTATCACCATAGTTTAATCATAACATAAAATTATGATTTATTAAATAAT
>JAZULI010000003.1:0-2719 GCA_045603025.1 Bacilli bacterium | reverse complement strand
AATCAAATTTTTTATGGAATTTAACTGATTTTTTTGTAGCATTACTTGCAATTGTTAATGTGTTATCTATTTTAAAGATAGATGGTAATTTAAAAAAATATAATTATAAGAATGCCATATATGTAATTTTATCAATATTATTTATTGGATTTGTTTTTAATGGATTTATTATTATAAGAAATATTAATGCCATTGAGATAATTTATTTGTTTTTAGTATCATCATTAACTGATACTTTTGCATTATTTATTGGAAAAGGAATTGGTAAGCATAAATTATCATCAATATCACCTGGTAAAACCATTGAAGGTTCAATTGGAGGAAGTATTTTTGGAAGTATTTTCACGACTATTATTTATGTAATGATGACAGGATTTTGGGATAGATTTTTTATAATTTTTATTGTAACTATCTTGTTAAGTATATTAGGCCAAATAGGTGATTTGTTTTTCTCAAGTATTAAACGTAGTAATGATATTAAAGATTTTAGTGATTTAATTCCAGGTCATGGGGGAATTTTAGATCGATTAGATAGTGTATTTTTTGTTTTATTAGGATATATAATAATTTTGATGTAGGGAGGAATATTTATGATATTATCAATTATTTATTTTATTTTAATTTTAAGTGTTATTGTTATTGTTCATGAATTTGGTCATTTCTTTTTTGCTAAATTATTTGGAATTTATGTTTATGAATTTTCAATTGGGATGGGGCCTAAAATATTTAGTAAAAAGGATAAAAAAGGTGAAACATCTTATTCTGTAAGAGCAATTCCAATAGGTGGATTTGTTCAATTAGCCGGAGAAGGAATGGACGAAGATAGTAAACTTCCTAAAGATAGGCTTTTACAATCTAAGCCAGTGTGGCAAAGATTTTTAGTAATGTTTTTTGGTGCTGGTAATAATTTTATTTTAGCTTTAATTGTATTGTTCTTTTTGGGATTAATTGTAGGAAGTCCTAGTACTAGTAATGTTATTTATGATGTAATTGAGGGCTCACCAATGGCTTTATCGGGAATGGTTAAAGGTGATAGAATAATTGAAGTTGATGGCAATAAAATAAAAACTTTAGATGATTTACAATTATATTTACAATTAGCCGAAGGTGAAACTGATTTTGTTGTTGAAAGAGATAATAAAAAATATGAATTTAAAGTAACGGCTTTAAACGATAAAGAAGTAGAGCAAAAGGGATATACTTTTGGAATTGTTTTTGATCAAGAAAGAGAAACTGGCTTTGTTAATGCTGTAAAGTATTCATTTGTAAAATTTAGTGCAATTGTTAGACAACTAGGTTTAACTTTAAAGGAATTGTTCACAGGTGGAGTTAGTGTTAAAGAATTATCAGGTCCTGTAGGAATATATTCAGTAGTTGATCAAACTAAAGAAGCAGGTTTTGCCAATATTATTTATTTAATTGCATTATTGAGTATTAATGTAGGTTTTATGAATTTAATTCCATTTCCGGCTTTTGATGGTGGTCGAATTTTATTCTTAATAATTGAAAAGATTAAAGGAAGTCCAGTAAAGTCAGAAACAGAAAATTTAATACATTCAATAGGATTTTTCTTATTGTTGGCATTGATAATTTTTGTAACATTTAATGATTTGATTAGATTATTTAAATAACTATGTTTAATACTTTTCTGTTTAATGTAGAATAGATGTGAAAAAATAATAATTGTAAATTGAATTAATTATAAATTATAAGGAGTAGATTGTTAATATCTACTCCTTTTCAAACTTTAACATATTTATTACAGGGGGTTGACAAATATAAAGAAAGGTGTAAAAATAAGAAATTGGAAATTGCCTTTAAAATCGTGCCATTTTTTAGAAAATTATGCAATCGCTAATATAAATGAATTCTAACTGTAATTCGTTGGAATTTTTTTGTTTAGAAATATTTTTAGTTAATTTTTAAATATTATAATTTAGTGTGTTAAGGTGGTTAAAATGAAAAAAAGAGAATTAATTATATTAGGTGGTAATACGCCTAATAATATTAAGTGGATTAAATGTATGAAGAAATATTATAGTGAATATTATAATGTGAATATCATATATTATGATAATTGGAAAAATAATACTGATATTAATTTTGATATTGAGAGCAAAAAATTGATAGAATTGACAAATAATATAAGTAATTATATTATTATTGCTAAATCTGCAGGTGTTGTTTTAACGGTTAAGAATTTCAGTATACTAAAAAATAAACCTAAAGTAATAATAGCGATGGGTATACCTATGTTATTCTCTATTAAAAATAATATTAATTTAAAGAATTTATTATTAAATACTAATGAGAAATGTAAAATGTTGATTATTCAACAAAAATATGATCCCCAATGTAATTTTAATGAATTAAGGGAAATTTTAGAAAATAAGATAGTTTTATATGAAATAGAAGGTAGTAGTCATGTTTATGCCAATTATCAAAAAATTAAACTATTGATCGAAAAATTTTTAGATCAATGATTTTGAAAACAAATTATTGGTGGAATTATGGAATATAAAATAAGAAAATACGAAAAAATGATTCAAGGAATTGTTAAGACTAGTTTTTAAAAAACTAAAGTAAAAAATTTCTAATTCTTGTATTTAGAATTTAAGAGATTTTTTTTAATTAGCTAATTCTTTTAAAAGTTCCTCTTTTTCTAAATTACTAATGGAGGCTTTCTCTATTGCATATTGATTCATTTTTTTAAAATCAT
>JAZULI010000002.1:0-6030 GCA_045603025.1 Bacilli bacterium | reverse complement strand
TGATAGTGAAACTATTAAAATTTATGAAGAATATAATGTTGATTTAAATAGTTTACCATATTGTGTTTGTGAGAAAGATGTTTATACAACTTCTTCATATACTAATGGTGAATATACTGAAAATGAATATAATTGTGAAGAATTTGGTATTACTAGTGGTGGATATGAAGGATTATGGACTAATATTTTTGTAAAACCACTTGCTTGGGTTATTGTTTTTATTGGAAAATATTTAAATAATTTTGGTTTAGGTTTAATATTAACTAGTTTATTAATAAGATTAATAGCTTATCCATTTACTAATAAAACTGCAATGCAATCTGAATTAATGAAGAAAGCTCAACCTGAATTAGATCGATTAGAAAAGAAATATGCTAATAAAGATTTAAATGATCAAAATGTTATGATGATGAAGAGTCAAGAAATGATGGCTATTTATAAGAAGTATAATATAAATCCATTATCAGGATGTTTATTCTCATTTATTCAATTACCTTTATTTATTGCTTTCTTAGAAGCTATTAATCGAGTTCCAGCAATATTTGAAGAAACTTTATTAGGACTTCATTTAGGAACTAGTCCAGTAGTTGGTATTCAAAATGGTAATTGGTGGTATGTTATTATAATTATTGTTGTAGGAGCTTCAACTTATTTCTCATTTAAATTAAATAGTAAAGATATGCCTGCAACTAATACAAATGATATGAAAAAACAAACAAATATGATGATGAATGTATTTATTATCATGATTATTGTGATGTCTATATTTATGACAACTGCTTTAGGAATTTATTGGATTACAACAAATTTATTCACTATATTCCAAAATTTAGTAGTGAAAAGGAGAATTATAAAATAATGAAGAAGTACAATTATCAAGCGAAAACATTTGAAGAAGCAAAAAGTTTAGCAATGGCTGAATTAATGGAACAACAAGAAAACTTATTTATTAGAGAAATCGAAAGCGTTAATAAGTTATTTAATAAGAAAAGTGTTATTGAAGTAGTTAGAAAAGAAGATGTAATTGAACATATTAAAGAAATGTTAAAAGAAATATGTAATTACATGGGATTAACTATTAAAATGGAAGTTAAAAAAAGAGAAGATTCAGTTAATATATCAGTATATTCTGATAATAATGCTATTTTAATTGGTAAAAATGCTAGAACACTTGATGCATTAAATACAATTATTCGTCAATCTATATATAATGAAATTGGTGAATATTATAAATTTGTTTTAGATGTTTCTGAATATAAAGTTAAACAACAATATTTAATAGAGAAAGCTGCTAAACAAGTTGCAAGAGAAGTTTCTAAAACTAAAATTGAAGCTAAATTAGAACCAATGAATTCTTATGAAAGAAGAATTGTTCATAATGCTTTAACTAATAATAAATATGTTTATACAGAAAGTGAAGGAAAAGAACCTCATCGTTATGTAGTAATAAAACCAAAAGAAAATGAATAAGGCTACCATTAGGTAGTTTTTTCTTTTTGTTTTTACTACTTTATCTTTTCAATATTTTGTGTTATAATCTAGCGGTAGAAAGGGATGATTATATGTCTGATACTATTTGTGCAATTAGTACATCTCTAGGTGTTGGTGCGGTTTCAATTATTCGTGTTAGTGGTAATGATTCAATTAAAATAGTTAATTCTATTTTTAAAGGAAAAGATTTATTAAAAGTTAATTCTCATACGATAAATTATGGTCATATTGTTTCAAATAATGAAATAATTGATGAAGTTTTAGTAAGTGTTATGAAATCCCCTAAAACTTTTACGAAAGAAGATGTTGTGGAAATTAATTGCCATGGTGGTATTGCTTCAACTAATAAAATTTTAGAATTATTATTATTAAATGGATGTCGACTTGCAGAACCTGGTGAATTTACAAAACGTGCTTTTTTAAATGGTCGAATTGATTTAATGGAAGCGGAAGCAGTAATGGATTTAATTAATGCAAATAATGAAAATGCTCGTAAAGTATCTATTAATCAATTAAATGGATATGGTAGTAAATTAATTCGTGATTTAAGACAGGAATTAGTAGGTTTAATAAGTAATATTGAAGTAAATATAGATTATCCTGAATATGAAGATATTTATGAAGTAACAATGAATGATATTAAAGATGAAATAGAAAGTATTAAGAAATCTTTAGATAAAATAGTTTCAGAATATGAAAATGGTAAAATAATTAGTGATGGTATTAAAACGATAATTATTGGTCGCCCTAATGTTGGTAAAAGTAGTTTATTAAATAGATTACTTCAATATGAAAAAGCAATTGTAACAGATATTCCTGGTACAACTAGAGATATTGTTGAAGGAAAAATATTAGTTGATGGTATTAATTTAAATATTGTAGATACTGCTGGTATTAGAGAAACAATTGATGTTGTTGAACAAATTGGTGTACAAAAAAGTTTGAATATGCTTAATGAAGCTGATTTAGTTTTACTTCTTTTAAATAATAATGAAGAAATTAATGAATTAGATTTAGATTTATTAGATAAAACGAAAAATAAAACTTGTATTGTTGTTATTAATAAAGATGATCTTGATAGTAAGATAGATAAAAAGTATCTAGAAAATAGAGATATTGTTTATATTAATACTTTAAGTGATGAAGGAATTATTGATTTAAAAAATAAAATAAAAGAAATATTTGAATTAGAAAAAATAAATAATGGTGATTATAACTATATAACGAATACTCGCCAAATTGCTAAAATAAAAGAATGTTTAAATATCATTAATGATGTATCAAATGGTGTTGAATTAGATATTGGTCTTGATATGTTAGAAATAGATTTAAAAAATATATGGAATATTTTAGGTGAAATTATTGGTGAAAGTTATAGTGAAGAGTTATTAGATGAATTATTTAGTAAATTTTGTGTAGGAAAGTAAAATACATTTAATAATTAGAAATTTTGTTAAAAAATATCACTAATTAAAATTAATTCTTTAATTAATGATGTTATTTTCGAAAAAAATGTCAAATTTAGGAGGTGAATTTATGAATTATGATGTTATTGTTGTTGGTGGTGGTCATGCTGGATGTGAAGCGTGTTTAGCAACGGCTCGTTTAGGTCATAAAACTTTATTAATAACTGGTAATATTAAAAATATTGCAGATATGCCTTGTAATCCTAGTATTGGAGGACCGGCTAAAGGTATTTTAGTTCGTGAAATTGATGCCTTAGGTGGTGAAATGGGTATTAATACTGATAAAAGTCATATTCAACTTAAAATGCTAAATACAAAAAAAGGTCCGGCAGTGCAAGCATTAAGAGCGCAAGCTGATAAAATAACTTATCCTAAAGAGATGATTAATACATTAAAAAATCAAGATAATCTTACTATTTTAGAAGGAATTGTTGATGATTTATTAATTGAAGATAATGTTGTTAAGGGAATAATTCTTGAAAATGGTGAAAAAATTGAATCTTCGATTGTTATATTAACAACAGGAACATATTTAAAAGCTGATGTTTTAGTTGGTTCAGAAAGAACTTCTAGTGGTCCACATGGAGAAAAACCAGCTAAGAATTTATCCGATAATTTAAGAAAATTAGGTCTTACTATTCAAAGGTTAAAAACGGGAACTCCACAAAGAATTGCTAAAGATTCTGTTGATTATAGTGAATTAACTATTGAAAATGGTGATGATATTTTAAGAACTTTTTCAATTGATACTACTCCACTCTACTCCATTTCTGAGCAACTTCCTTGTTATTTAACTTATACTAATGAAAAAACACATGAGATTATCAAAGAAAATTTAAATAAATCAAGTATGTATGGTGGTTATGTTACTGGTGTTGGTCCTAGATACTGCCCTTCTATTGAAGATAAGGTAGTTCGCTTTAGTGATAAGGAACGTCATCAATTATTTTTAGAACCTGAAAGTCGCTATTATGATGATATTTATTTACAAGGTTTTTCAACTAGTATGCCACATGATGTTCAAGAAGAAATGGTTCATAGTTTAAAAGGTTTAGAAAAAGCTAAGATTTTAAAATATGCCTATGCCATTGAATATGATGCAATTGATCCTTTACAAATGAAATCATCACTGGAAAATAAAATTATCACTAACCTATTTACTGCTGGTCAAATTAACGGAACAAGTGGTTATGAAGAAGCGGCAGCACAAGGCTTAATGGCAGGGATTAATGCTAGTTTAAAACTAAGAAATAAAGAACCTTTAATTTTAAAAAGAGATGAGGCTTATATTGGTGTATTAATTGATGATTTAGTTACTAAAGGAACAAAAGAACCTTATCGTATGCTTACTTCTCGTGCTGAATATCGCCTACTTCTTCGTCATGATAATGCTGATTTAAGATTAAGAGAATATGGATATCAAGTGGGATTAATTGATGATGAACGTTATAGTAAATTTCTTAATAAGAAAGATGATATTAATGAATTAGTAAATTATCTACAAAATAATAAATTTACAACTAAAGAAAATGATATTTTAATAAAATTAAATACAACAACAATTAATGATGGTATTACGTTATATGATATTTTAAAAAGACCGGAATTAACTATTAAAAATTTAGTTGATATTGGTAAATTAAATAATAATTATTCAAAAGAAGTTATTGAACAAGTTGAAATAATGATTAAGTATGAAGGTTATATTAAAAAAGCCTTAAAAGAAGCTTTAAAAATGCAAGAATTAGAAAATATGATAATTGATGAGAATTTAGATTATAATCAAGTTCCTAATCTTGCAAGTGAAGCTCGTCAAAAACTTAATTTAGTAAAACCTATATCAATTGGACAAGCCAGTCGTATTAGTGGGGTTAATCCTAGTGATATTGCTATATTATCTGTGTATTTAAAAAAGGAAAAGAAAAATGAAAGAAAATGAATTTATTGAAGAAGTTAGTAAATTAGGAATTAATTTAAATAATGATATGTTATTAAAATTAGATAAGTTTTATCAATTATTAATTGCTTGGAATGAAAAGATTAATTTAACAAGAATTACTTCTAAAGAAGATGTCTACTTAAAGCATTTTTATGATAGTTTAACTTTAATTAAAGAAATTGATTTAACTAAAGATTTAACTCTATGTGATGTTGGTACAGGGGCTGGATTTCCAGGAATTGTTTTAAAAATAGTATTTCCTAATTTAAAAATAACCTTAATTGATGCTTTAAATAAGCGTGTTAATTATTTAAATGAAATTATTAAAGAATTAGAACTTAGTGATATTTGTGCTATTCATGCTCGTAGTGAAGAATATGCAAGAGAAAATTATGAAAAGTTTGATATTGTAACTGCCCGTGCGGTTGCCAACTTAAGAGTTCTTTCAGAATTATGTCTTCCAATGGTTAAAGTAAATGGATATTTTATTGCCATGAAAGCATTAGTTTTAAATGAAATAAATGAATCAAAAATGATATTAAATGAATTAAAATCAGAGATTATTTCGCTAAATGAATTTACATTACCTTACGAAAATAGTCAAAGAACATTAATTAAAATTACAAAAAATGACAAAACTAGTCATAAATATCCACGAAAATTTGATAAGATTAAAAATCCAAAATAATTGCTTGTTTTAACTTGTAAATAGTTTTAATTAATTATATTATTATATTGAAGGAGTAAAAGATGAAAAAATTTATTAAAGAAAGAAGTCCATTTTTATTAATTAGTTGCATATTTAGTATTGTGGTTCTTGTATTTATCGTTTTGTTTTTTAATGAAGTGGTAGATACACTTAATAATATTACAACTAATGATACTATACAATTTTATAATTTATTTGAATTGAATTTTTTAAATACTGTATTTGAATTTTTTATATTAACTTGACTAATAAGCTCTCTACAACGACCACAAGGCGGCATAATATTTCCGTCTTCACCGACCGCGATTATTTTAATTACCCGACTTTCTCCTGCTGTTATCATCGCAGCTATAGCACTGTGTTCCGCACAAAACCCGATTCCACAAGCAGCATCGATACAAATACCAGTATAAATATTATTTTTG
>JAZULI010000001.1:0-2822 GCA_045603025.1 Bacilli bacterium | reverse complement strand
AAGTTAAAGGAAGAATAATTAGTAAAGATAATGGTGATATTTATAATAAATTAGTAATTAATTATATGCGTTTTTATAAAAATCAAAATGATAATTATAAAAATTTAGGTATTAATTTAGAAACGATAGTTTATTTAATTATTCATATTATTTTATTAATATTAGCGATGGTGTTTTAATGAGACATTTAATGACATTTTCTTATGATGGAACTAAATTTAATGGTTATCAAAAACAAGAAGGATATCGAACAATAGAAGAAGAAATTGAAAAAGCTTTAACTTTTATTAATAATAATATACCAACATCTATTGTTAGTAGTGGAAGAACAGATAAAGGAGTTCATGCATTATGTCAAAAAGCTCATTTTGATATTTCGGTTAATATTACTGAATATAAGTTAAAAAGAGCCCTTAATTCTAATTTACCAGAGGATATTCATGTAATTGATACCAAATTAGTAGATGATAATTTTCACGCTAGATATATGGTTAAAAGTAAGACTTATAAATATTATTTAAATATGGGTGAATATAATCCTTTAGAAAGAAATTATGTTTATCAATATTGTAAAAAACTTGATATTGATTCCATGAAAGTAGCTATTAAAGATTTAATAGGTATTCATGATTTTAAAAGTTTTACACCTAATAAAGATAAAAGAAATAATTATATTAGAGAAATCTATGAAGCAAGTATTGATATTGAAAAAGATAAAATTTGTTTTACTTTTAAAGGTAATGGTTTTATTAAATATCAAATTAGAAATATGGTTGGTTATTTAATTAAAATAGGTGAAGGTAAAAAAGATATTAATAGTATACCTTTAGTTTTAAAGGGTAAAAATCGTTCTTTAGCAAGTATAACTGCTCATTCAGAAGGATTATGGCTAGTTGAAGTTGAATACTAAAACTTGCTTTTTTTTATAAAATGTGATATAATCTACAACTTGTATGGAGGGGTTATGTCAAGTACACAAAGTTATATTAATTTATACTTAGATGAGTATATGAAATTTATATTTAAAAATTTAGAAAAAAAGAATGTTAATTTTAAAGGTCAAAGTATTGTTTCAACCCAAAATATGGAAGAAATGAAACGAAGTTTATCGGTTGAAATTAAAAAGATAGTTAATTCATTTGTTGATAATTTTAATGTTAATACTAATAAAGAATCTATTGGTAAAATGAATGAAGCAATGGCATTAAAATTAATAAGTGATCCATATCATCAAGATAATTTATATGAAATATACTTGAATACAGTTAAAATTATTGTTGATGCTAGTAGTGAAAGATTTCTTTTATCATTTTGTATTGATAATAATATGGTTATTAGTATTGTTTTTGATTTAAAAGAATATTTAAAAAATAAGAATTTTAATATTTTATATGATGCATATACTTCATCTGAAGATAATTATTATATAAAAGCAGATAGTAATTATGCTTTATTTTATAGTAAAGAAACTTATGATCAAATAAAATCATTACCAGAAGAGCAATCTGAATTAAGAAAACATGATAATATATGGTATATTGGGGATGATATTGAAGATAGTTTCTTTGGTTTGATGAGTGAATTAAATCAATACATTAATACTGATGGAAATAGTAAAATTCATCGAAAATGGTAAGTATTTATAAATACTACTATTTTTTTTATATAAAAGATATAAATTTCTTGACAAAGAATAGGATAACTAGTATAATTCATATCGGTACATTGAAATCCCTGTATAAGTTTGGTATTGGGAACACCGAACTTAAAAGAAGAAGGAGAAAATTTATGAAAAGCTATATGCAAAAGAAGGAAGAAGTAGTTCGTTCTTGGTATGTAATTGATGCTACTGATAAATCACTTGGTAGAGTGGCTACTTTAGCAGCTCACATTTTACGTGGAAAGAATAAAGCTACTTATACACCACACATTGATTGTGGAGATAACGTTATAATTATTAATGCAAAAAAAGTTAATTTAACTGGAAACAAATTAGAAGATAAGATGTATTATAATCACTCTATGTATCCAGGAGGATTAAGAGAAAGAAATGCTAAGACAATGAGAGAAAACTATCCTATTGAAATGATGGAACGTGCCGTTTGTGGAATGCTTCCTCATAATAGATTAGGAAGAGCAATGGCTAAAAAGTTGTTTGTTTATGAAGGAGAAAATCATCCACATGCAGCTCAAAAGCCAGTTAGTATTGAGGTTAAATAGGAGGGTATATGAAGAAGAATGTTTATTATGGAACTGGTAAAAGAAAAGGTTCTATTGCTAAAGTTACTTTAGTTAACGGTACTGGTAAAATTACTGTTAATGGAAAAGATGTTCGTGAATACCTACCTTATGAAACTTTAGTAATGGATTTATCTCAACCACTTGAATTAACAAATACAAAAGATATTTTTGATGTTAATGTAGAAGTTAAAGGTGGAGGTTTTTCTGGACAAACAGGTGCAATTCGTTTAGGTATTACAAGAGCTTTATTAGAATATGATAAAACAACTAGTAAAGATAGTGAAAATAGTTTAAGAAAACCATTAAAAGTTGCTGGTTTTATTACAAGAGATGCACGTGTTAAAGAAAGAAAGAAATATGGATTGAAAAAAGCACGTCGTGCTCCACAATTCTCAAAACGTTAAGATTATTATGTTATCAAAAGTCCGATTATATCGGGCTTTTTTGTTTGAAGAAAACCCCCAGATAGTCTGGGGGTTCCGTAGAGCTTAAGCGATGAATTGAAAAATAAAACTCCTTCTAATATAATATTTGTTGCGACTGCCAGGAAGCAACAATATATTAGAAGGAGGACATTTAAA